>JBKBXK010000001.1:0-3041 GCA_046314095.1 Thermaurantiacus sp.
TGGTGATCGCGGGCACCGCCGCCGGCACGCCCGAGGGGCAGTGGCTGGCACAGGCCTATCCGCTGCAGCGCATCCATTTCCTGGCCAGCCATGGCGAGGCACGCGGCGGCCGCTGGCCGGAGACCGAAGGCAAGATGACCAGCGCCATCGCCGACGCCCACCCGGAGGTGGCCGTGCGCGGCTTTTCGCTCGAGTTCGGGACCCATGCCGGGGAGCGGGTGTTCATGGCCGAGCGGCGCGAGCACTGGGCCTGGGCACGGCTCGGCACCGACCACCCGGAGCGGATCGCCGCCGCGCGCGACCTCCTCGCGCTGATGGTGCCGCCCGACCCGCTGTGGCAGACGCGGCTGATCGACGGCGCGCGCGCCGCGATTGCCGATGGCCTGCGCGCACTTGTGGGAGAAGGAGAGGCCCGATGACCGCCACCACGCTCCGCGAGGCCGACCTCGCCCACGCCTTCCACCCGCAGACCAACCTCGCCAGCCATGCCGAGGCCGGCCCGTTCGTGATCGCGCGGGGCGAGGGCGTGTTCGTCGAGGATGAAGGCGGCGCCCGCTTCCTCGACGGCATGGCCGGCCTCTGGTGCACCGGCCTTGGCTATTCCGAGCCGCGGCTGGTGGAGGCCGCCCGGCGCCAACTGGAGACGCTGCCCTATTGCCAGAGCTTCGCCGGCCGCGCGCACGCGCCGGGCATCCGTCTCGGCGAGGAGCTGGCAGCGATTGCGCCCGAGGGTCTCACGCGCGCCTTCTTCGCCTCTTCCGGATCGGAGGCGAACGACACCGCCATCAAGCTCGCCTGGTATTACTGGGTGGCGCGAGGCGCGCCCGAACGCACCACCATCCTCGCCCGCAAGCGCGCCTATCATGGCGTCACCATCGCCTCGGCGAGCCTCACCGGCCTGCCGATGATGCATGGCGGCTTCCACCTGCCGCGCCCCTTCGCGCAGCATCTGACCGCGCCGCATGCCGTGCAACAGGCGCAGGCGGGCGAGACCGAGGCGCAGTTCACCGCCCGCCTCGCCGCCGAGCTGGAAGAGACAATCGACCGTCTGGGCGCCGGCAGCATCGCCGCCTTCATCGCCGAGCCGGTCATCGGCGCCGGAGGCGTCATCCTGCCGCCGCACGGCTATTTCGAGGCCATCCAGCCCATCCTTCGCCATTACGGCATCCTGCTGATCGTCGATGAAGTCATCACTGGCCTCGGCCGGCTCGGCACCATGTGGGGAAGCCAGCACTATGGCATCCGCCCCGACATTCTCACCTGCGCCAAGATGCTGACCTCCGCCTACCAGCCGCTCTCGGCCGTCCTTGTTACCGACGATGTCTATGCAGCCGTGGCCGGCGAGTCGGGCCGGCGCGGAAGCTTCGGACATGGCTTCACCTACTCCGCGCACCCGGTCGCATGTGCCGTCGCGCGCGAAGTGCTCGCCATCTACGCCGAGCGGAATATTCTCGGCCATGTGCAGAAGGTCGGGCCCCGCTTCCAGCGCAGGCTGGCACTGCTGGGGCAGCATCCGCTGATCCGCGAGGCACGCGGCCTCGGCCTTATCGGCGGCCTCGAAATGCGCGACCCGAAGGACGCCCCACGCCTTGAGGCCGCCGCGCGCGCGCACGGCCTCCTCGTCCGGGCCGTCGGTGGCGATACCGTGGCCATCTGCCCGCCACTCGTGATCACCGAGCCGGAGGCAGACGCGCTGTTCGACCGCCTGCAAGCCGCACTTGCATCGCTGGACAGCTGAGGCTCAGACCGTCCAGCCGTCGATGGAGGGGCGCCGCGTGCGCTTCCCGGCTGCGCCCGGCATGGAAGCCGCCGGCATGGGGAGTGCGCACATGCGGCAGCAGCCTGGGTGGTGGGCTCGCCGGGGCTCGAACCCGGGACCTACAGATTAAAAGTCCGTTGCTCTACCAACTGAGCTACGAGCCCGCCCTGCGGCAGACCGCGACCTAAGCGCTGGCGACTGGCGAATCAACAGCACGCCTCCGGGCCAGCCGGAACCGCAACTGTCGCACCGACAGGCCGAGGCGGGGGTGCCGCCATTCCGGCCAGAGCGCCGAAAGCGGATCGAGCACGAAGCGGCGCCGGTGCAGTTCGGGATGCGGCAGGACCAGCCCGGAGCCGACCCGCCCGGGCGCACGCGCAGCCTCCCCTCCGACCAGGAGCAGATCGCAATCAAGCACGCGCGGGCCCCAGCGGCGCCGCCGGCGGCGGCCGAATGCGCGCTCCACGGCGAGGCAGAGTTCAAGCAGCTCCTCCGCGCTGCCGCGCCACAGCCCGAGCACCGCGCCATTGGCAAAGCGCCGCCGTGACGGCCCCACCGGGGCTGTCTCGGTGACGGGCGCGACGGCCAGCACCTCGAAACCGCCGCGCGCAAGCGCCTCGACGGCGGCAGCCAGAACGGCTGGCGAACGGCCAAGGCGCGGGTGGCGCATGTTGCTGCCGAGCGCCACCACCGCACGTCTTGGCGGCGGCGGGCGGTGGCTGCTAGCGGGCGCCATGCGCCTGCATCCGCCCGCCATGCCCGAGGACCCGGCGGCCGACTGCGACCGCTGTGCACGCCTCGTCGCCCACCGCACGCAGCTTCAGAGGCGCGAGCCGGACTGGTTCAACGGCGCCGTTCCGAGCTTCGGCGATCGCGGCGCGTGGCTTGCAGTCGTCGGGCTTGCGCCCGGGGAGCGTGGCGCCAACCGCACGGGCCGGCCCTTCACGGGCGACCATGCCGGCCATCTCCTCTACGAGACCCTTCTGGCGCTCGGCCTCGCGCGTGGCCACTATGATGCGCGGGTGGACGACGGGCTGACGCTCGAGGGCACGCTCATCACCAATGCCGTTCATTGCCTGCCGCCAGCCAACAAGCCGGCGCCGGAAGAGGTTGCGAACTGCCGGCCGTTCCTTGCCAACCTGCTTGGCGCGCTCCCGCGGCTGGAGGTGATCCTTGCGCTCGGCCAGGTGGCGCACGCAAGCGTGGTGCGCGCCTTCGGCCTGCGACTTGCCCAGGCGCCCTTCGCGCATGGCGCGGTGCACGCGCTCCCGCACGGCCAGCG
>JBKBXK010000001.1:3051-25922 GCA_046314095.1 Thermaurantiacus sp.
CAGAAGACCGGGCGCCTCACGCCGGCCATGTTCCGCGCCGCGCTCGAGACGGCGATCGCTCAACGGTCCTCGGCGAGCCGGCGGTAGAGATCCGGTCGCCGGTCGCGGAAGAAGCCGAACGCGGCGCGATGTCGGGCCGCGCGGCCGAGATCGAGGGTTGCGACGATCACCCCTTCCTCTTCGGTGCCCATCTCCGCCAGCATGTCGCCCCGTTCGTCGCAGATGAAGCTGTTGCCGTAGAAATGCTGGCCATTCTCGGTGCCGACGCGGTTGGCCGCAACCACGGGAACGACGTTTGAGACCGCGTGGCCGACCATGGCGCGCACCCAGAGCCGGCGCGTGTCGAGGGACGGATCGTGAGGCTCGGATCCGATCGCGGTTGGAAAGAACAGGATCTCGGCGCCTTCCAGCATCAGCGCCCGGGCCGTTTCCGGATACCATTGATCCCAGCAGATGCCGGCACCGATTCGGGCCTGGCCGGCATCCCAGGCGCGAAACCCGGTGTTGCCGGGCCGGAAATAGAATTTCTCCATGTAGCCGGGTCCGTCCGGGATATGGCTCTTGCGGTAGACGCCCTGCACCGCGCCATCCGGCCCCACCATCGCCAGCGAGTTGTAGAAGTGCGGGCCGTCGGCCTCGAAGAAGCTGGTGGGGATCGTGACCCGGTGCCTTGCGGCCACCTCCTGCATGGCGGTGACCGCCGGGTGGGCATCGACGGCACGGGCCTGGGAAAACCGTGTCTCGGATTGCTCCACGCAGAAATAATGCCCCTCGAACAGCTCTGGCGGCAGCACGATCGTTGCGCCCTTGCCAGCTGCCTCCGCCACCAGTGCCGCGGCCCTGGCAATGTCGGTTGCCTCGTCGCCTGACATCGCCATCTGCACTGCCCCGACCGTCACATGATGTGGCATTTCACGCTCCTCAGGCTGGCTGCTGCTGGCTGATGCAGTGGAAGCTGCCGCCACCCGACAGCAGATGGTCGGAACGCAGGCCGGTGACCCGGTGCCGCGGAAAGGCGCGCTGAACAACCCGGAGAGCCAGCGGGTCGCTGGCTTTCCCGTAGAGCGGCACCACCACCTGCCCGTTGGCCACCAGAAAGTTCATGTGGCTCGCCGGCACCACGCGCCCATCATGCTCCACACGGCCGGGCGAGGGCATGTCGAGAACAACGAGGTTGGCCGCGCGCGCGCGCGCGCGGGCATCGGCATAGACGGTGGCATTGGGATCGTCGGCCCCGGTGGGCACGGGAATCAGCACGGTTCCGGGCGCTACGAACCGGGCCAGATTGTCGACATGGCCATCGGTATGATCCCCGGCGAGGCCGTCCCCCAACCAGACGAGCCGGCGGATTCCGAGCGCCTCGCGGAGCGCGCCCTCGACATCGGCCTTCGTCCGGCCCGGATTGCGGTTGGCGTTGAGAAGGCACTGTTCGGTCGTGAGGCCGAGGCCCTCTCCATCGGTATCGAGCGCACCTCCTTCGAACACGAGGCCGAAGCGCGTAAGCTCTGCCCCGGCGAGCGCCGCGATCCGGTCTGCGACCGCATCATCATGCGCCAGCCGATACTTTCCGCCCCAGCCATTGAAGGCAAAGGCGGACGCAGCCTGTGCCGAGGTGAACACCGGGCCGGTATCGCGCAGCCAGACATCGCCGAATGGCATGGCAAGCAGGTCCACCTGCGCCGCGCCGCCGAGCAGCCGCTGTGCGACGCCCATGGCGGTGTTGGTTGCAACGAGCAGCCGGACGGGCACCCTTTCTGCGAGCTGTGCGGCAAGGGCGGCCACCTCCGTCTGCGCCGGTTCCAGATCGGTTTCCCAAAGCTCGGCATGGGACGGGAAGCCGAGGAACATCGCCTGCTGCGGCGACCATTCGGCGGGCATCGGCACAGGCAACGACATCGGCCGCGGGCCTAGCCGCTCCCCCCTTGCAAGGCCAGAGCGGACCCCCATCTTGCCCGGCCAGAGAGAGTGGCGCTGAAGGACCCGAAGGACAGGCTCATGTTGAATATCGTCTCGCTTCTGATCGGCGCCGTTGCGTTCGTGATTGCGGTCTTTGCGCTCATTCCGTTTGTGGGCTGGGCCAACTGGTTCGTGATTCCCCTGGCCGGGCTTGGCCTGATCCTCGGCCTGCTCTCGCGCGGCCGCGAGGGGCAGATCCTGAACCTCGTCGTGATCGGCATCGCGCTGGTGCGGCTCTCGGTCGGCGGCGGGATCATCTAGGCCGCTGGGATCCGAACCGCGGGCGCCGGTTCGCGGACATCCTCGCTATCCGCGGAAGCCCTGCGCGACGAGGTAGGTCTCGCTCGACTCCTTGCGGCTTGCGGGCGGCTTGGCATGGCGGACGGTTGCGAACTGGCGCTTCAGCTCGGCGACCAGCTTTGGCTCGGCGCCGCCGGCCAGCACCTTGGCAACGAAGGCGCCGCCCGGCCGCAGGATCTCGGCGGCGAAATGCGCGGCCGCCTCGACCAGTGCCATCGTCCGCAGATGATCCGTTTGCTGGTGGCCGACCATGTTTGCCGCCATGTCGGAAAGAACGAGGTCGGCCGGACCGCCAAGCGCCGTTTCGATGGCCGCCCCGGCCTCGGCGTCCAGAAAGTCCATCTGCAGGAGTTCGGCGCCGGCAATCGGATCGATCGGCAGCAGGTCGATGCCGACCACCTGCGCAGCAGGCCGGGCCTTCAGCACCACCTGCGTCCAGGAGCCCGGGGCGGCGCCGAGATCCACCACACGGTCCGCGCCCTTCAGGAGCCCGAAGCGCTGGTCAAGCTCGATCAGCTTGTATGCGGCGCGCGCGCGATAGCCTTCCGCAGTCGCGCGCTTCACATAGGGATCGTTGATGTGCCGGTCGAGCCAGCGGGTCGAGGAGGGCTTGCGGCCCCGGGCGCTTGCAACGCGGGCGCGGCCTCCGGTGGCGCGGCCTCCGGCGCCGCCGCCCCGGGCGCGGCTCAAGCGCAGGCCTGCCGAGCCAGGAGGCTGCGGAGAATCCCCTCGCGGATACCGCGGTCGGCAACGCGGAGCCGTCCGGCAGCCGTCGCATCGAGAAGCGCCTCCAGGATTGCGCAGCCGGCGACGACGAGGTCGGCGCGGTCCGGCCCGATGCCGGGTATTTCCGCCCGCTCGGTCGGGGAGCGTTCGGCGAGGCTGCGGCTGAGCGCACGCAGGTCGTCGGTGTCCATCCAGGAGCCATCGACCTGGCGCCGATCGTAGCGGGGCAGCCCCATGTGGAGGCTTGCAAGCGTGGTGACCGTTCCGGAAGCCCCGAGCAGCCGGACATCATTGCCGAGACGCGCGGAAAGCCCGTTGAGGTGGGTTGCGACGCGGCCCTTCATCCGGCCGAACGCCTCCATCCGCAGGCCCGGGGCGCCGCTGTCCGCAGTCTCGGTTTCGGCAAGCGAGACCACCCCCCAGGGGATGCTCACCCAGCCGGCCATTGCAAAGCCTCCCTCGGCGGCCGGGAGCTGATCGCAGCGCTCGATGAGCACCACTTCGGTCGAGCCGCCGCCGATGTCGAACACGATGGTCTGGCGGGCGGCTGTATCGATCAGCGTCTGGCAGCCCAGCACCGCGAGACGGGCCTCCTCGGCGGGCGAGATCACGTCGAGCGCCAACCCGGTCTCCGCGAAGACCCGCGCGACGAACGCGGCACCATTCTCGGCGCGCCGGCAGGCCTCGGTGGCAACCGAACGCACCTGCGCGACCCGGCGACGGGCCAGCTTGGTGGCGCAGACGTGAAGCGCCGCCAGCGTCCGCTCCATCGCCTGGTCTGAGAGGCGGCCGGTGGTGGACAGACCTTCACCGAGGCGGACAACCCGGGAAAAGGCATCGACGACCTGGAAGCCCTCGAAAGTCTTGCGGGCGATGAGAAGGCGGCAGTTGTTGGTGCCGAGATCAAGCGCGGCCACCTCGCCGCGCATCACCCGGGCCCTCGCGGGCGCGGGTTGGGCATTCTGCCAAGCACCGCGGGGCTCCGCGGTATCTGCTGCCGACGATCCTGACTCGACGCCGGCGCCGGGTTCGAAATCCGCCACCGCTTCTGCCTTCCAACAGCGGCTGCCCTATCCCCCATCGCGGCGAAAGGCGGGCCGCACTTGCCTGCGACGATATGGCGAACCTGCCGGATTGGCAAGTCGAAGGCCGCCGGCCTTACCTTGCGCTCGACGTCGAGAGGCGCGCGGCGCGCGTGTTGCAATGGTCCTGCTGGCTCGCTATCTGCCCGCGCTCGGCACCATGGCGTGCCGAAGCGGCTGGGCCATCCGCGGCGAGACCGGGGACGTAGCTCAGATGGGAGAGCGCAGCAATCGCACTGCTGAGGTCAGGGGTTCGATCCCCCTCGTCTCCACCAGCCGCGGGCCACCGGCGCCACAGGCCTGGCAGGGCCGGCCATCGCGCCCGATCGTGGCCGGGATCATCTGTGTGCGGCCCGGGTTCGGTCTCGCCTATCGCCGTTCGCGCAGCAGGGCCTCTTGCGCCGTGGTTGCCACCAGGGTGCCATCGCGGGCGAACAGAAGGCCGCGGGCAAGGCCCCGCCCGGCCTGTGCCGAGGGGCTTTCGGTATCGAACAGCAGCCAGTCATCGACACGCGCCGGGCGGTGAAACCACATCGCATGGTCGAGGCTTGCCATGAACAGCCGGGGGCCCGGCATCGGAAGCGTGTGCGGCAAGGCTGCGGTTCCGGCCAGCCAATAGTCCGAAAGATAGGCGAGAAGGCAGGCATGTTCGGCCTGGCTGGTCGCGGTGGCTCCGCTCGGCAGGCGCACCCACATGCGCCGGCGGGCCACTTCCGGCGTGCGCAGGAACAGCTCCGGCTCCACCGGCTTCACTTCGATCGGCCGCTCGGGCGCCAGCCAGCGCGCCCGCAGCCAGTCAGGCAGACGATCGGCCCAGGCCTCGGCAAGCCCGGCGAGGTCGAGGAGTGCATCGGGGGCCGGCACCTCCGGATCGAGCGACGCCTGGTGGGCGAACCCCTCTTCAACCCCGTGAAACCCGCATTCCATGTGGAAGATCGGCTCGCCCTCCTGCACGGCGATCACCCTTCGGGTGGAAAAACGGCCGCCGTCGCGCGTGCGGTCCACCGAGTAGATCACGGCGCTTCCGGCCCGCCCGGCGCGCAGGAAATAGCCGTGCAGCGAATGGACCCCGCGCTCGGGCGCGACCGTGTGCGTCGCCGCGGTAAGCGCCTGTGCCAGCACCTGCCCTCCGAACAGCGCGTCGTTTGCGTTCTTCTGGTTGAAACGATTGCGGAACAGGTCCCGGTCCAGCCGTTCCAGCGCCAGCAGTTGCGGCGCGCTCCTGCCGTCCCATTGCTCCACCATCGCCTGCCTCCTGTTGCCTGCCGGTGCGGCTAGCTAGGCGCGCGGCCGCATTCAATGCGAGAGCGGCCGGATGCACAGACCCGACCCGACCGGCGCGACGCCCGCCGCCACCCTGATCCTGGCGCGCGACGGCGCGGCCGGCCTCGAGATACTGGTGATCGAGCGGGCCGGCACCATGGGCTTTGCCGGCGGCGCGATCGCCTTTCCCGGCGGCAAGGTGGACGCAGGCGACACGCCGGGCGGGCCATCGTTCCTCGGCGCCGCCGGCACACCGCTGGAAGACGCCGCCGCACGCGTGACGGCTGCGCGCGAAACCTTCGAGGAGACGGGCATCCTGCTCTCCCGCGGGCCGGATGTGCCGCAAGCCGTTCGCGCGGCGCTGAGGCCCCGGTCGGACGCGCACGAGATCGGCTTTGGAGACCTTCTGCGGGAGCTGGGCCATCGGCTCGATCTCGACGCGCTCGTTCCCTTTGCCCGCTGGCTGCCGCCGATGGGGCTGCACAAGCGCTACGACACGCGATTCTATGTGGCGCACATGCCGGAGGGGGAGGCGCACGCGGCCGATGGCAATGAGGCCGTGAACGCGCGCTGGGCGGCGCCGTCGGGGCTGCTCGCCGAGGCGGACGCGGGCGCGATCTCGCTTCTGTTTCCCACGCGCTGCAACATCGCCCGGCTGGCAATGTTTGAAAGCGCAGCCCGGCTGATCGCCGACCCCACGCCACCGCCGTTCGTCCAGCCGGCAATCGAGGACGGCTGGCTGACCATCCCCGAGGGGATCGGCTATCCCATTGTGCGCGAGCGGCTGGAACTGGTTCGGCGGAGCTAGACCCGCCGGCAGATCATCATGCCGTCCCAGCCCTTCACACCGACGGTCTGCAGTACTGCGGGCTCGAACCGGCGGTCCATGCGCATGGCTGCATAGAGGCTGCGGGTGCCGACAACCTGCGGGCTTTCGTCTGCGTCGTCGGCAATACGGCCACCGCGCACCACGTTGTCGACCACCACCAGACCGCCGGAGCGCACCAGGGTCGCCGCCCAGTCGGCATAGGCGGCATTGTTCTCCTTGTCGGCGTCGATGAAGGCGAGGTCGAAGGCGTGGTGCTCGTCCACCAGCGCCGGGAGCACGTCGAGCGCAGCGCCGACCCGGAGATCGATGCGTGAGACGAGATCGGCGCGTGCGAAGTTTGCCCGGGCCACTTCCGCGTGGCGCGGATCGATTTCGATGGTCACCAACCTGCCGTCTTCGGGAAGCGCCCGCGCAAGTGCGATCGCGGAATAGCCGGCGAGCGTTCCGATCTCGAGGATCCGGCGGGCGTGGATGACGCGCGCGAGCAGCCCGAGGAAGGCGCCGTGGAGCGGCGACACCTCGATGGGCGGCAAGCCCGCGACGCGCCCGGCCTCGCGGACCGCCTGCAATACCGGATCGTCGGGCAGGAGGTGCCGCTCGATCCAGTGGTCCACCTCTGCGAATCGTGCGTCATCCATCGTCGTCTCCATGCCCCCTGGGGCGCAAACTAGGCGCCCGGACGGCGGCGGGAAAGTGGGGGCGCGGCCGGGGATATATCGACATGTGTCGCGCAAATGTATCGAACATTTGAAAATTCGCAGTTAACAGAATTGATGGTTAACATGTAAAACGAGACTTGTTTCAACTATTCATGCACGATAATTGTAGAAACAGGGTTGATGGCCAGAGGTGAAACACCGAATGGCCTTCAAGGGTCGGAGTCAACACCATGAATGTTCGCACAAGCGGTGCAATACCCAGGGTTTGCCACGCGCGCTCTGCAGCGATGCCGAAGGTTTCGGTGATCATACCCTGCTATAACGGTGCGCGGTTCATCGGCCGCGCCGTCCGATCGGCAGCATCTCAGGAGGGGGTCGGCCAGGTCGAGATCGTTGTTGTGGACGACTGCTCGACCGACGATTCCCTTGCCGTCCTCCGGCAACTTGAAACCGAGATTCCCTCGATGCGGGTTCTTTCGAGCGAAACCAACGGCGGCCCGGGTGTTGCGCGCAATCGGGCGCTTGGAGCGGCTGCCGGCGCGTGGATCGCGCTTCTCGACGCAGACGACGCCTTCGCGCCCGGTCGACTTCGTCGGCTGATTGAAGCCGCCGAGGAGGCGGACGTGGACATCATTGCCGACTATCTTGTCCACTACGACCTGGAGGCGGACGCACCGGCCCCGGCGCAGGACCTTCCGGAGCTGCCGATGCGACGGTTGGGGCTTGGCGATCTGGTGTCACCCGATCCGGTGACGGGCCTCGACCTCGGTCTTCTCAAGCCGGTGTTCCGGCGCCATCTCGTTGACAAGGGGTTCTGGCGGTATCGCGCCGGGATCCGGCACGGTGAGGACTTCGACCTCTATGTGCGGCTGTTCCGCAATCAGGTGTCTTTCGGCCTGCTCGGGGAGGCCTTTTACCTTTTCTCGACACGCATTGGCGCGCATACCGGGCGCTACTCGCCCGGCAGCGTGACCCAGGTCGACTACCGATCCATTGCTGCACAGTCCCTGGCGCTTCTCGACGAGCTTCGGTCGCATGCGGCCGACCTCGATGAGTCCCTTTTCGACAGTCTGCAGAAACGGGCACAGCGCGCCCTTTGGCAGAACCGCGTCTACGGCTGGACCGCGCTGCGGAAGGGGAGTTGGGCGCGGCTGCTGGCCTGGCTGGGCGCGGACCAGCGCAACATGGTGGAGCTTGCGCAGATCGGTCTCGCCAAGCTCGTGGGGCAGCGCGGTCTGCCCGCCTGATTGTCTGGTGGCGGCGGGGCCAAGCGCGCTTCCATGGCGGCCCGGACCGGTCGGCCATCTGCCATTTCGTGCGCGTGGAGCCAGATGCCCAAGGCGTGGCGCGCGCAAACCGAGTAAACAGACGCATAATCTGCACGTGTTTCGGAGTAATCATAGTTAACGGGATTCATGGTTAACACTCGCCTGTTTCGTTGCTCCAAATGCCAAAATCATCTATAAGGCTTGGCGAGAGATTGGGGTCTTGGGCGTTTCGTCCGCAGATCTCTCGATGGAGGAGCTTTCGTCATGTCCATTCGCACGCTTGCAATCGCAACTGCCGCAGCTGCCGGCCTCGCATTCTCGGCGCCGGCCGTCGCAGCGCAGTTCGTGGTCGGAATCGGCTCGGTTACCGCCGTTCCCGCCAACAATGATTTCCAGGGGAACCTCGCCGGCATCGGCCTCGTCGACTACACCGATGTCGGCAGCACGGTGAGCCTGTCCAAGGCGGCGACGCTCAAGTTCGAGTTCATCGCCCGCGAGGCGGGGTTCAACAACGTCTTCAAGACCACCACAATCCACTTCCAGTCGGTGGCACCGCCCACGACCGTGCCGTGGTCGGCCGACCAGCTGATCGGCGTCCAGTCCTACGGCGCCGGGCTGATCGGCGATTGGCAGTTCCTGCGCGGGACCGACATGGCTGCGTTCGGAATCGGCACCGAGCAGTTCGGGATCTTCCTGCCGGCCGGTTTCGCCCGCGGTGACACTTGGTCCAGCCGCGTGCTCTATCTCGGCTTCGACGATACCGGTGCCGGGCCGGACGACAATCACGACGACCTGATCATCCGGGTCTCCATCGTCCCCGAGCCTGCGACATGGGCAATGCTGATCGCGGGCTTCGGCCTCGTCGGCTTCAGCCTGCGCCGCCGCAAGACCACGGAGCATGTGACCGCCTGACGTCGGTCCACCAACCGTATCTGCGGGCCGCCGGAAGCACAGGCTTCCGGCGGCCCCTTGCGTTCAGGGCCTGACCCCCCGCCGCCGGACGCCTGCCTCCAGCCGGCGCTGCGCCAGCCCGGCGAACTCGCACAGCGCGGCGCGCGACTGGGACGGAAGCAGAATTTCCTCGACGCCGAACCGCTCGGCAGTCCGGAACGGCGAGCGCACCCGATCCAGCCGCGCGCGAATCTCTGCCAGAGCCGCCCGGGGATCGTCTGCCGCCTCCAGTTCCGACCGGTAGGCCGCCTCCAGGCCGCCGGCGATCGGCAGCGAACCCCAATCCGCACTGGGCCATGCAAGACGCCAGCGGAACCTGTCTGATGGCGCATGCGCCGCGCCTGCCATGCCGTAGCATTTGCGCATGATCACGGCGCACCACGGAACCGAGGACTGGCTGATGGCCGTGAGGGCCCGGGCGCCCCACCGGATCGTGCCCTCCTCCTCGGCGCGGCGACCGATCATGAAGCCGGGATTGTCGACGAGATGGACGATCGGCAGATGAAATGTGTCTGCGAGATCCACCATCCGCTCCACCTTGCGGGCCGTGTCCGCCGTCCAGAGACCACCCATCGCTTCCGGGTTGGAGGCGATGAGCGCCACCGGCCAGCCGTGAAGCCTGGCGAGGCCGGTGAGGACGCCCCTGCCCCACTCGCGGCCGATCTCGAACAGGCTGCCGCGATCCACCAGCGCCTCGACGATGGGCCGGACCGGGTAGAGCCGCCGGCTGTCGCGGGGCACCGCTTCGTCGAGCCACGGCTCGGCCCGGGCGGGCGGATCGGTGGCAGCTCCGCGGGCCGGCAGCTCGTGCACGCTGGAGGGCAGATAGGCGAGGAAAGCGCGGGCGCGTGCGAAGGCCTCTTCCTCGCTCGGGACCCGGTCGTCGACGGCGCCGTTCTTCGCGTGAATCCGGGCGCCGCCGAGCTCCTCCTTGGTGCGGTGCTCGCCCGCTGCCGCAACCACCGGCGGGCCAGCGACGAACATCTGCGCCAGTTCGTCGACCAGCAGGCTGTAGTGGGCCATCACCAGCCGCCCGGCGCCAAGGCCGGCGACCGGCCCCAGGCCGAGCGCGACCAGCGGCACCGAGGCAAGGTTTGCGACCATCACCTCCCACCCCGGCAATTCCGGAACATAGGTGTGGCCCATGGTTTCGAGCGTCTTCACCGAGCCGCCCCCGCCCGTGCCCTCGATCATGCGGATGAGCGGAAGGCGATACTCCAGCGCCAGACGTTCCGCTTCCACCAGCTTGCGGTGAAGGGCAGCATCCGCAGCGCCGCCGCGCACGGTGAAGTCGTCGGCTGTCAGCACCACGGGCCGACCATCGACCAGCGCCCGGCCGAACAGGAAGTTTGCAGGCGTCACATGCTCAAGCGCGCCGGTCTCGGAATAGCGGCCGAAACCCGACAGCGCGCCGATTTCGTGGAAGGAGCCCGCATCGGCGAAGGCAGCGATCCGCGCCCGCGCATCGAGCCTGCCGGCATCGGCCTGCCGCTTCAGCTTTTCCGGCCCGCCCATGGCCTTTGCCATGTCGTGGCGGCGCCTCAGCTCCTCCCGTTCGGCCTCCCATGCCATGACGCCGACCATAGCGAGCCGCACCGCGAGGGAAAGCGCCCTTGGCAAAGAGGCCCCGCCTGCGGCATGAACCGGCGGTGCCGACCTGCTGGAGAAGCCCGATGCGCATGGCCCTTGTACTTGTTGCCCTGACCCTGGCCACAGCCCTTCCGCAGCGGCCCGCGACCGCGAAATCGCCGGCGGACGAGGCGACGGCGCCCATCGTCGCGATGATCCGCGAGGCGGTGCGCGCCGAGGACACCGGCGATCCGGAGGCAGGCCGTTTCTACGCGCCGATCCAGTCGATCACCGATTCTGTCCCGCCCTTTCACTGGCACGGAGCGGATGCGCGCGATCGGTGGATGGACGCTATCGCCAGGGATTTTGAAACCCGGAACCGGGGCAATGGCGCAATCGTTCTTGCGGACCCGACGGTTGCCAAGATCGAGGGCAGCTTTGCCTATTTCGTGTTCCCCGCCGCCTTCACCTTCACCGAGAACAGCATGCAGGTCACCCGCGAGGCGACCATTGCGATCACCACGACCCTGACCGGCGGGGAATGGAAGATCGCAAGCTGGACCTGGGCAGGGCCGAACTGAGCGGCCGGATGGCGAGCGGGGTGGAGCGGGTGAAGGGAATCGAACCCTCGTCGTAAGCTTGGGAAGCTTCTGCTCTGCCATTGAGCTACACCCGCGCTCTGGCGAAGCGTGCTCTGCCATGACGCCTCGCGGCCGGTCAACCGCATGCTGGTGGCGCCGGCATTGCGCAAAGCCCGGCTTCACCCCGGCAAAGGCAGGACGTCTCGACGAAAGCCGGAAGCTGCTACAGAGGGCAACCAAGGCGCCATCGAACCCATGACCATGCCCCTTTCCCATCTCGACCGGCTGGAGGCCGAAGCCATCCACATCATCCGCGAGGTGGTGGCGGAATGCGAGCGGCCGGTCCTCCTCTATTCCGTTGGCAAGGATTCGGCAGTGCTGCTGCATCTCGCACGCAAGGCCTTCTTTCCCGCGCCGCCGCCCTTCCCGTTGCTGCACGTCGACACGACCTGGAAATTCCGGGCGATGTATGCGCTGCGCGACCGCATGGCCGCCGAGGCCGGCATGCGGCTGATCGTGCACCGGAACCCCGATGCAGTGGCGCAGGGGATCAACCCCTTCGACCATGGGCCGCTGCACACCCGGATGTGGAAGACGGAGGGGCTGAAGCAGGCGCTTGACGCACATGGTTTCGACGCGGCGTTCGGCGGGGCGCGGCGCGACGAGGAGAAAAGCCGGGCCAAGGAAAGGATCGTCTCGGTGCGTGCGCCGGGCCATGGCTGGGATCCGCGCCGGCAGCGGCCCGAACTGTGGGACATCTACAACACGCGGCGCGCGCGCGGCGAGACGGTCCGTGTGTTTCCGCTCTCCAACTGGACCGAGATCGACGTCTGGCGCTACATCGGCGCCAACGGGATTCCCGTCGTGCCGCTCTATTTCGCCGCGCCGCGCCCCACCATTGCGCGCAATGGCCTGATCCTGATGGTCGATGACGAGCGAATGCCCCTCCGGGAAGGCGAGAAACCGGAAATCCGCTCAATCCGGTTTCGCACGCTGGGCTGCTATCCGCTTTCGGGCGCGATCGAAAGCGAAGCGACGACGATTGCAGCCGTGCTGGAGGAAATGCAGTCTTCCTGCGTGTCCGAGCGGCAGGGCAGGGCCATCGACCGCGAGGACGGCGGCGCCTCGATGGAGCGCAAGAAGCAGGAGGGCTATTTCTGATGGCGGACCTGCCGGCGCTGGATGCGTACGCCCACGGAATGGGAGCGCCGAGCCCGGCGCAAGATGACGTGAAGGACCAGCTCCGCTTCATCACCTGCGGCAGTGTCGATGATGGCAAGTCGACCCTTATCGGCCGCCTCCTGCACGACAGCCGGGCAGTCCTTTCCGATCAGCTTGAGGTGCTGGCAACCGACTCGCGCCGCGCGGGCACCCAGGGAGACGCGCTCGATCTGGCACTGCTGGTGGATGGCCTCGAAGCCGAGCGCGAGCAGGGCATCACCATCGATGTCGCCATTCGGTTCTTCGAGACCGCGCGCCGCCGGTTCATCGCCGCCGATTGCCCCGGGCACGAGCAATATACCCGCAACATGGTGACGGGTGCCTCGACCGCCGACCTTGCGATCATTCTTGTCGATGCACGCAACGGCCTGCTCCCGCAGACCCGGCGGCACAGCTGGATCGTGCACCTGCTCGGAGTTCGGCACCTGGTGCTGGCAGTGACCAAGATGGACCTTGTCGGCTACGACCGGAATGTTTTCGAAACGATCGCTGAAAGCTATCGCGCGTTTGCGCACGGCATCGGCATCGGCAGCGCGGCAATCACCGCCATTCCGGTTTCCGGCCTTGCCGGAGACAATGTCGTGACCCCGTCCGACCGGCTTCCATGGTATCGCGGACCGACACTGCTGGCCCATCTCGAGGCCGTGCCCGTGGCAACGCAAGCGCGTGCTGGGCAGCCGTTTCGCATGCCGGTGCAGTGGGTGAACCGCCCGGACGCGGATTTCCGCGGCTTTGCCGGACGGGTGGTTTCGGGCCTGGTGCGGCCGGGCGACACCGTTCGGCTGCTTCCGTCCGGGCAGAGCTCCAGCGTGGACCGGATCGTGACCTTCGACGGAGATCTCGGCGAGGCCGTTGCCGGCCAATCGGTCACGCTGACGCTGGCCGATGCCATCGACTGCCCACGCGGCACCGTGATTGCGGCCGCCACCCAGCCGCCGCAGGTCGCCGACCAGTTCGAGGCAACGCTCGTCTGGATGGACGAGGCAGCGCTGGTGCCGGGCCGGAGCTATCTGTTGAAGCTGGGCGCGCAGACGGTCCCGGCTGCGGTCCGGGTGCCCAAGTATCGGATCGATGTGAACACCCGCGAGCATCTCGCGGCCAAGACGCTTGGCCTCAACGAGATTGGCGTTGCGGAAATCGCGACCGACCGGCCGATTGTCTTTGAGCCTTATGCGGACAGTCGGGCGCTTGGCGGCTTCATCCTGATCGACCGCCAGACGCAGGGAACGGTTGCCTGCGGGATGCTGCACTTTGCGCTGCGCCGCTCGCAGAATGTCCACTGGCAGGCGATCGACATCAGCCGGGAAACGCGCGCGCGGCTGAAGAACCAGTCGCCGGCAGTTGTCTGGTTCACCGGCCTTTCGGGCGCGGGCAAGTCCACCATCGCCAATCTCGTGGACCGCAAGCTGACCCGAATGCACCGCCACAGCTTCCTCCTGGATGGAGACAATGTGCGGCACGGGCTCAACCGCGATCTTGGCTTCACGGAGGCGGACCGCGTGGAGAATGTCCGCCGGGTGGGCGAGGTGGCGAAGCTGATGGCAGATGCCGGCTTGATCGTGGTGGCCGCGTTCATCTCGCCGTTTCGTGCCGAGCGCCAGATGGTTCGCGCCATGATGGCCGAAGGCGAGTTTTTCGAAGTGTTCGTCGACACGCCGCTGGAAGAGGCGGAGCGGCGCGACGTGAAGGGCCTCTATGCAAAGGCGCGCGCCGGCAAGCTCAGGAACTTCACGGGCATCGACAGCCCCTATGAACCGCCACTTGCCCCAGAACTCCGGATCGACACCATGGTGGAGGATGCCGAGACGGCTGCGGACCGGATTGTCGAACTGCTGCTTGGCCCGGATCGCGGCTAGGCGACAGACGCCTCGACCGCAGTGACCCGTGTGCCGCGTTCGGGCTCGGGGATGGCAACGGAAAGGGTGAGGCCGGGCCGCTCACCGCCGGGGAGCAGCTGGTTGTCGGCAAGAACGATGGTCTGGTGGCGCTGCGAGAGCGTCTCGACCAATCGTTGCAGTGCAACCCGCCGCTGCTGGTCCAGCCGGGCAGCCGGTTCGTCGAGGAGCAGGATCGCGTCGCGGCCGGCAAGCGCCGTCTCGGCGAAATAGACGATCAGGAACGACAGGAGATAGCGGAGCGCATCCGAGCGCTGGCCAAGCTCCACTTCCGCGCCAAGCTGGTCTTCCACCGTCACCCGCACCCAGCCGCCTTCGCGCGCGATCCGCACGCGCTCGGCACCGGGCCGGTCCTTTGGCGAGCCCCACAGCTCCCGGAGCGCGCGGGTGAGGCGGCGGGCGGTGCTGGCCACACGGAATGCTGCCGGATCGAACGGCTCCGGGAGGAGCGCCTCCTCCGCATCGTCGAGGCCGGGGTCCTCCTCCTCCGCCTCGGGGTCGAAGCTCAACAGCTTCAGAAGGCACTCATTGCCGTAGGGCGCGCGCCATTCGGACACAGCGTCGGGCGCCAGGCGATCCGGGATCGGTTGCAGGTCGAGCCAGGTGTCGAGGAGGATCGAACGGTCGAAGAGGATGAAGGTGGGAAGATGCGCCTCCAGCATGGCAAGCGCCTGCGCCTCGTCGGCCGCGTGGGCGAGGATTGGCTCGGCCACTGCCAATGCGTCGTCGGGCGCGACCCCGCGCAGTTCCTCCAGCCATGCACCCAGTCGCCGCAGCAGGCCGCGGCCGAGGCCGCGATCCTGCGTGGCCTCGGCGAGCAACTCCGCAAGCGCCTGCTCGGCAGGCTCCCCGCCGTGCGCCGCGACGCTGCGCAGCGCCTCGGCAACATCGCCGGGGCCAGGCCCAGGGGGCACGCCCAGCAGCAGGTGGGCGGCGCTGTTGTCGAGAAACCGGGTGACCCGGTAGCCCGGCCGGGCATTCGCATAGCGCGGCGGCAGCAGCGCCCGGTCTGCCTCGTCCAGTGCGAACTCTGCAGCCACCACCGGCACATCCGAGAGGCTGCGTGCACCCTCTTCCAGCGCGTCCAGGCGGGTCCGCGGATAGTCGCTTTCCGGATTCAGTTCCTCGGTGCCGGTTGCGGCATGGATGAGCTGCAAGGCTTCCAGAACGGCCGTCTTGCCGGTTTCGTTCGCGCCTTCGATCCAGGTCAGCCGCGGATCGACTGGAAACGTCCCGCTATCGAGGATGCTGCGGAAGTTGGTGATCCGGGCGGAGGCCAGCCGCATCTCAGCTGCCCAGCCGCTGGCGGAAGCCCAGATGCGCCAGCACATCCTTCATGGTGAGGATCCCGGCAATCCCTTCCGGACCGATCACCAGCATGCGGCTTTTGCCCCGGCGCTGCATCGCACGGATACTGTCGAGAAGATCGTCATCCGGCCGGGCGACCGGAATGTCTGAAAGGGGCCGCATGATGTCTCCGACCGCCAGCCGCGGCCATTCGCTTCGCGGCTGGCGCATGGCATCGGCAATGCCGGCGCCGCCGATCACCCTGCCTTCGGCCAGAACCGGCACCAGATCATGCGGATGCCGGGCCAGCAACTCGTCCACGAACCACGCGACCGGCGCCTCCGCATCGACGGTGACCGGTTGTTCGGTCATGATGTCGGCGGCCACCATGCCCTTCAGCATCAGCCCGGCCTGGGCGTCGCGGCGCGAGGCCCGGGCGATGGTGAACAGATAAAAGCCGATGGCGATCCACCAGAGGCCGCCAAAGGCGCCGCCGATGAGCGAGAGCAGCCCCAGGCCCATCAAGGCGAACGCCAGCACCTCGCCCATCCGCGCCGCCGCGCGTGTCGCCACGGCCGGATCGCCACGCAGGCGCCATATGGCTGCCTTCAGCACCCGGCCGCCATCGAGCGGAAAGGCGGGCAGCATGTTGAACACGGCGATCACCAGGTTGAAGAGCGCAAGATAGGAAAGAACGGTTGCAACCGGCATCGGCAGCGGCCCCGCCGCCGCCACTGCACCGAAGACGGCCGCAAGCACAAGGCTGACGATCGGCCCGGCGATTGCAATCAGAAACTCCTGGCCCGGGGTCTCGGCCTCCTTCTCGAGGCTCGCCACGCCGCCGAAGAGGAAGAGCGTGATCGACCGCACCTCGATGCCGAAGGCGCGCGCTGCGAGCGTATGCCCCATTTCATGCAGCACGATGGAGACGCCAACGCCGACCACGGTGACGACCGCCATTGCCCAGAGAGTCGGCGCACGCGCGCCCTCGACCATGCCGGGAAAGACGCTGAGCGCCAGGAGCGCCGCAATCAGCGCTGCCAGGATTCCCCAGCTCGGGTCCAGCCGCACATCGATGCCGAGAAGCCGCGTGGAGACGCCACGCTGCCCTGCCCTGCCACTCATCACAAAAGCTCCATGCCTGGCCCGGCCGGATGCCGACCCGTTCCTTCCTTTCGGGCGCGAGCGCAGCGCTGGCAAGGTGGGCGGCGTTTCATGCCGGCCCCAGCGCGGCAATCGCTGCAACCGTATCGGCCTCGTCGGCCGGCTTGTCGGTCCGGATCCGGGAAATCCGCGGGAACCGCATGGCAAGTCCCGACTTGTGGCGGCTCGACGGCCCGACGCTGTCGAACGCGATCTCGAGCACAAGCTGCTTCTCGACCTCGCGCACCGGCCCGAAGCGCCCGATCGTGTGGTCGCGCACCCATTTGTCCAGCCACTTCAGCTCGGCATCGGTGAAGCCGAAATAGGCCTTGCCCACCGGCAGCAGCGCACCATCCGCCCATGCGCCGAAGGTGAAATCGGAGTAGAAGGACGACCGCTTGCCGTGGCCGCGCTGCGCATACATCAGCACGCAATCGGCCGTGAGCGGCTCCTTCTTCCATTTCCACCAGAGGCCAGTAACCCGGCCCGGCACATAGGGGCTGTCCAGCCGCTTCAGCATCAACCCCTCGATACTGGGGTGCGGAGGCGCGCGCCGCAGCGCATCGAGCGCGGCGAGGCTGGCGACCGGGACAAGGGGCGAGAGATCGACGCGGCGGGAATCCAACTCGGCCACGACGCGCTCCAGCAGCACTCTCCGCTCGGCAAGCGGCTGCTCGCGCACGTCCGTGGCGCCGTCGAACAGCAGGTCGTAGGCGCGAATGAAGGCTGGCGCGGACTCCATCAGCGCCCGGCTCACCGTCTTGCGGTTGAGGCGCTGCTGCAGGTCGTTGAAGCTGCCAAGCGCCGCACCTGTGCCCCGCACCAGCAGTTCGCCATCGAGCACCATCTCCCGGTTGAGCGCCGGCAGCAGATCCGGGAACGTCGCGGAGATGTCGTTGCCGTCGCGGGAATAGAGGCGCCGTTCATCCCCGGTGACGACTGCCATGACCCGGATGCCGTCCCATTTCCATTCCGCCTGATGCGATGCGAGATCGATGCGGTCGGGAGCTTCGAGCGGATGCGCAAGCATGAAGGGCCGGAACACCGGCTGGCCCTGGGCGCTTGGCCTTGGGCCGATGCCCTCGGCCCAGGCGAACAGCGGCTGGTAGGGCGGGCGCAGGCTGTGCCAGACCTCCTCCACCTCGCCGACGGGAAGCCCGAAGGCCTGGGCGAGCGCAACGCGGGCCAGCCGCGCGGAAACCCCGACGCGAAGCGCGCCGGTGGCCAGCTTCACGAGCGCGAACCGGCCCGACACATCCAGCGACGACAACATGTCTGCCAGAGCAGCAGGCGCCGTCGCACGCGAAAGTGTCTGCAGGCGCTCGACCGCCTCGGCGAGGCCCGGCGCTCCCCCGCCGGCATCCTCTGGCCAGAGCAGCGACACCGTTTCTGCAAGATCTCCGACATAGTCGTAGGACAGGCGGAACAGGGTTGGGTCCAGCCGCGCCTCGATGAGCGCGCGAAAGAGCGCCGGCTTGACCGTGGCAAGGCGGAGTTCACCGGTGAGCGCCGCCATCGCCCAGCCCCGGTCCGGGTCGGGCGTTGCCTTCAGATATGCGCCAATCAGGCGCAGCTTGGCATTCCGGGAACTGGTGAGCCCCAGCGCATCGAGAAGGGCGGCAAAGGCGCGCATCGGCAGCGGTCAGTCGTCCTCATCCTCGCGGCCGACGAGGTGCAGCGCGCGGGCGCGCACTTGGTGCAGCGCACACCAGTGTGCCAGCGCGTCCTCCCGGCCGTGCGTGATCCAGACCTCCTGCGGGCGCAGCTCGCGGATGGTGGCCGTCAGCTCATCCCAGTCAGCATGGTCGGAGATGATGAGCGGAAGCTCGACACCGCGTTGCCTCGCCCGTGCGCGCACCCGCATCCAGCCGGACGCCATGGCAAGGATCGGGCCCTGCTCGCCGCCGGGAAGCCGGCGGGACCAGCGATCGGCAAGCGCAGAGGGCGGCGCAATGACGACCTCGCCGGCGAGATCCTCGCGCGCGACACCCGCCACCGGGCGGGTTTCCGGCAGTGCGATGCCGTGCGCGCGGTAAAGCTCCGTCAGCCGGATGAGCGCGCCGTGGAGATAGACGGGCCGATCCCAGCCGGCCGCGGCGATGAGCGCGAGAACCCGTTGCGCCTTGCCGAGCGCATAGGCGCCGATCAGCAGGCAGCGATCCGGCTCTGCCCGCACCCGATCGAGCGCACGCGCGACTTCGGCGATCGCATCCGGATGGCGGAAGACCGGAAGCGCGAAGGTCGCCTCGGTCACGAAGATGTCGCAGGGCAGCGGCTGGAACGGGGGGCATGTTGGATCGGGTGCGCGCTTGTAGTCGCCGGAGACCACGACCACCGTACCTTCCGGGCCTTGGAGGCGCACCTGCGCCGAGCCGAGCACGTGGCCGGCGGGGTGCAGGCTGACCCTGACACCGCCGAGTTCGGTCACCTCGCCATAGCTGAGCGGGCGCGCCCCCGGCTGCGGGCCATAGCGCGCCGCCATGATGGCAAGCGTCTCGGGCGTCGCCCAGACCTCGCCATGGCCGCTTCGCGCATGATCGCTGTGGCCGTGGGTGATGATCGCGCATGCCCTGGCCTGCGGCGGGTCAATCCAGGCATCGCACGCGCGCAGCCGCAGCCCCGCGCCCGTCACCTCCAGCCAATCCGGCACAGCGTCCATGAGTTGGAGATAGACAGGCGCCGGCCCGGCTGCCAGCATGGCGGAGCGAAGCAGCATATCCGGGGGGAGCAAGGCCGCCTTGCCGCTGGAAGTCGAACGCCACCGCGCTGCGCTTGAGGCGGCGCTTGCTGCCAGCGCACCATCCGCCCGTGCCAAACTCGCCGCCATCCGTGCGACGCTGCCACCCAAGGCGCGCGGCGTTG
Source organism: Thermaurantiacus sp. (assembly GCA_046314095.1). Taxonomy (GTDB): domain Bacteria; phylum Pseudomonadota; class Alphaproteobacteria; order Sphingomonadales; family Sphingomonadaceae; genus Thermaurantiacus. The sequence goes on from JBKBXK010000001.1 coordinate 22,644, forward strand.
ACATCGGCATCATGATGGATGCGGACGGCGAGGGTTCGGTCAGCGTCCTCCTCTATCTCGACGGGCCCGATCTCTTTGTTCTCCAGCAGGCGATCGAGCCCTATTGGAAGCTGTTCGAAAGCAGCTTCGAAACCCGCGTTGTTGATGGCGTTATCGTGCCGGGGGTGCCGATTCTGCATCCTGGCGACCCGCCAGCAAATGATGACGGTAATCCCGACGACCTGCTGCCCGTGCATGCGTCGTCTGCCGAGGCCTGCCGCGCATGGATCGCGGGGCTGTGGGCAGAGCTCGGCGGCATGGGCCTCCCGGCCCGGACCTTCCTTGATTGCGGGATTGGACCGGAAGGCGCCCAGCCGCTTGCCCCCTGACCCGCGGTGGGCGGACGGGAATCCCCCGTCCGCCCATCGTCAGTTGCGCGTCAGCGCCGCACCTGTTCCCTCAGCAGGACCTGGCTGCCGACGGTCCGATACTCGGCCCGCTGGCCTGAGGCCGCCTCCGCTTGCGCCATCGTCAGCTTCATGGCTGCCCGCCACTCGGCCGCGCGCTTATCCATCTCTTCGGGCGACGGCGCGCTTGCGAAGGTGGTGATCAGATAGACGTCCGGCTCGCCCTGGCGCGGATACTCATTGGTCAGGACATGATAGCCGGTGATCCAGCCCCTCGACTTCTGGAACTCCATTGAGCCCACCCAGCTGTCGGCGAGGTGCCGGGCATAGGTGAGGGCCGAGCCATCCTTCACATGGATGCCCGTGACTTCCCAGAAGGCTCCCGGCTTCCACGGATTTTCCTGCGCCATCGCGGGCACGGCCGACATCATCAGCGCCACGGCCGCACCGGCCGCAAGCATCATCTTCCGCATTTTTGCACTCCCCCTCGCGGCAAGCCGTTGGCCGGCTTTCTCCCCGCGGAACTGCCGGAACAGTCCGGCCTGCAGACGAAGTGGCGGCCCTAAAGGACCCCGGCCAAGCAAACGCCGCTGCGGGAGCAACCATGGCACAGTTTGTCGCACCCGGCAACGACGTGCGACACCTCTCGGGCCGGCAGTGCAACGCCCTGCGCTTGCCCTCCCCCCATCTGCATCCCTAGGCTGGCCCTGGTGATCGATTTCCTCTCCGCCCTCATCGATGCGCTTTCGGCTGCGGTCTTCTCGTCCGTAACCGTTGCGGGCGTTGATGTTCAGCTCATCGTGATGTGGCTGGCGGCCGCGATGCTGTTTGCGACCTTCTGGCTGAAGGTGCCGCAGGTGCGGGGCTTTGTGCTCGCGTGGAAAACGCTTGGCGGCCGCTTCCATGATGCAACGGCGCCGGGCGGCATCAGCCAGTTCCAGGCGCTTTCGACGGCCCTCGCCTCGACCGTCGGGCTCGGCAACATCGCGGGCGTCGCAGTCGCGGTCGCCATGGGTGGCCCCGGCGCCATCCTCTGGATGATGGCGATCGGCGTTTTTGCAATGGCCCTGAAATGCGCGGAGGTGACGCTTGGCCTGATGTATCGCGAGGAACTGCCGCTCGGCGCGATCCGCGGCGGCCCGGCCGTCACGCTGGAACGCGGCCTCGCCTCGATCGGGCTTGCGCCGCTCGGCGTGGTGCTCGGCCTCGCCCACGCATTCTTCATGATCTTCGGCTGCCTCAGCCTGGTGCAGGTCAACCAGGCCTATGTGCAGGTCTCGAACGTCACCGGCATCACCGCCCCCTTCGCCTTCGGGATCGCGTTCGCGCTTCTGTGCGCGCTGGTTCTTCTCGGCTCCATAAGCTGGATCGGACGCGTCACCGGCAAGCTCGTGCCCGCGATGTGCCTTCTCTACGTTGGCGCATGTCTCGTCGTGCTTGCATTCAACATCACGGCAATTCCGGCGGCCATCGCCCTCATCATCGAACGCGCCTTTGCCCCGGAGGCGGTCGTTGGCGGGGTGCTCGGCGTCTTCATCATCGGCATGCGCCGCGCTGTCTATTCTTCCGAGGCGGGCGTCGGCACTGCGGTTGTCGCCCATGCCCAGGCCCGCACGCGCGAGCCGGCATCGGAAGGTATGGTTGCGCTCATCGAGCCCTTCATCGACACGGTCATCATCTGCACCATCACCGGGCTGACACTGGTCGTGACCGGCATGTGGATGGCCGACGGCCTGGAAGGCGTCGCGATGACCTCGGCGGCCTTGCAGAGTGTCATTCCGTTTGCGCCGCAGATGCTGGCGCTGATCGTGTTCCTGTTCGCCTATTCGACCGCGCTTGCCAACGGCTTCTACGCAACCCAGGCCTTTCAGCATCTGGCCGGCCACGGGCCCAAGCGCGCGCTCGCCTTCAAGATTTTTTTCTGCGCGCAGCTTTCGCTGGGCGCTGCCCTCGATCTCGGCCGGGTTCTTGACCTGGTTGACAGCGCCTTCTTCCTGATGGCGCTGCCCAATGTCATCGGCATCTATCTGCTGGCCGGCCCCTTGCGGCGGGAGACAGAGGCCTATTTCGAGCGGATGCGGGCGCACCCCGCCAACAACCGGAGACTGGCATGAGCGGCCGAGTGACGAAGGCGGATGTCACCGAAACGGGCGCCAGCCCGTTTGCCGTCTCGATCGCCGTGTCCGGGTTCGAGCTGGTGGGAGACGAGCCGGTCGAGGCGGGCGGCGCCAATCTCGGCCCCGCGCCCTATGACCTGCTGACCACCGCGCTCGCCGAATGCACCGCCATGACGGTGCGCTGGTACGCCAGGCGCGAGGGCTGGCCGCTGGACCATGTGGAGGTGACGCTCACCCATGAAAAAGGCGGCCCGGGCGCGGCAAGCGCGCGCCAGGATGTGTTCGTGAAATGCATCCGGCTGACCGGCCCCGAGCTGACGGACGAACAGCGCGAGACGCTGATCGACATCGCCGCCCGGTGCCCGGTTCAACGCACGCTGGAAGGCACGCCGCTCATCACGACACGCTGCGAATAGGCTCTTTCGCGCTGGCGTATGCCTGGGTTCCGCGGGTGAAGACCCGGTCGGTCGGCAGAATGTCGGTGATGGCGAGATCGGGCAGCCGCTCGAGCGCGGCATAGAGCGGCCCGAAGTCGGTTTCGAGCGTTGTTTCGAGAAGATGCCGGAAGGAGGGAATGACGAAATAGGTCTGCTGATAGTCGTCGATCCGATACTCGGTGCGCATCACGCGCAGGAGATCGAAGCCGATGCGGTTGGGGCTTTCGTCATCAAGCGCGAACAGGCTTTCGCCATGGCTGGAGACGATCCCCGCGCCATAGATGCGCAGGCCCTCCGCGGTTTCGATGAGGCCGAACTCCACCGTATACCAGTAGAGCC
>JBKBXK010000002.1:0-25678 GCA_046314095.1 Thermaurantiacus sp.
CGCATGCATCATTTTCTTGCCTATTCCATTATCGCGGCAACGGCAGCAGCAGCTCTTGTCGCGGCACCCGCGAGCGCCAATGGTGCGCTGTCCGCCGGGTCAGGGGCCGCGAGCGCCAGCGGCGGCGCTGCTCCCCTGACAACGGTCGAAACCTCATTCGATGTCTCGGGCATCTTCAGCAACGACGGAATCGGCGCCGCCATCAACGAGCGCCGCAGCGTGCTGCTCGCGCCCAACGCCACGTTGGTGGGCATCGGCTGGGACGTGCTGCTCTTCGCCGATTCGCCGAGCTGGCTTTCGGAAATGATCGTCTCCTTCGGCAGCACCTCCGCCGAGTATGTCGTGTTCCTAAGGCCCGGCGTTGGTGACAATTTTCCCGGCACCCAATTCTATTCGAGCGGCGGGATCATTGATCTGATCGGGCTTGGCCTCGATTTCACCGTCGATGCAGATGGTCTTCTCCGCCTCGAGTTCTTCGAGGATTTCGTGGACTATCCGGGGGACTGGGACGGGATCTGGCAACAGGGCACACTTTCGCTGCGCTACACGTTCGACGGCGGCGGGGTCATCCCCGAGCCGATGACCTGGGCAATGATGATCGCCGGCTTCGGCGTCGTGGGAGGCGCACTGCGGCGGCGTCGCCAGACAGTCACCGCCTGACGCACATCTGGTTCTGAAAAGGGGAGCCGCCGGGCCGCCGGCGGCTCCCCTTCTCGTGTCAGACCTGCTTCAGCGCCGTGCGGCCGGCATAGCGGGCAGCCGGGCCAAGCATTTCCTCGATGCGGAGCAGCTGGTTATACTTCGCAAGCCGGTCCGATCGGGAAAGCGAACCAGTCTTGATCTGGCCGCAGTTGGTCGCAACCGCCAGATCGGCAATCGTCGAATCCTCCGTCTCGCCCGAGCGATGCGAGATCACCACCCGAAACCCGCTGCGATGCGCGAGATTCACCGCCTCCAGCGTTTCCGAAAGCGTGCCGATCTGGTTCACCTTCACCAATATGGCGTTCGCGACGCCCGCATCGATGCCGCGTTGCAACCGCTCTGGGCTGGTCACGAACAGGTCGTCGCCCACCAGCTGCACCTGATCTCCGAGGCGCTCTGTCAGCAGCTTCCAGCCGTCCCAGTCATCCTCCGCCATGCCATCCTCGATGGAGACAATCGGGTAGGAGCCGGCAAGATCACCAAGCAGCATCGCCATGGCATCGGGGGACAGCGACCGCCCCTCAACCTGATAGGCGCCGTCGCGAAAGAACTCGGTGGCCGCACAGTCGAGCGCCAGAACCACGTCAGAGCCTGGCGCATAGCCAGCGGCTTCCACAGCCGACAGGATGATGTCGAGCGCTTCCCTTGCTCCCGATATCTCCGGCGCAAAACCGCCTTCGTCGCCAACCGAGGTGGATAAACCGCGGGCATGAAGCGCCTTCTTGAGTGCATGGAATATCTCCGCGCCCCAGCGCAGGCCCTCGGCAAAGCTCGGCGCGCCCACCGGCATCACCATGAACTCCTGGAAGTCGAGCCCGTTGTCGGCATGCGCGCCGCCATTGATGATGTTCATCATCGGCACCGGCAGCAGAGACGCAGCCGTCCCACCCACATAGCGGTAGAGCGGAAGCCCCCGCGCCTCGGCTGCGGCCTTCGCAACCGCGAGGCTCGCGCCGAGGATGGCATTGGCGCCAACCCGCGCCTTGTTCGGCGTGCCGTCGAGGGCCATGAGTGCCTGGTCAATCTCCTCCTGGTCCTCGGCCTCCATGCCGACCAGCAGGTCGGAGATTTCCCCGTGAACGGCTGCCACCGCCTCCCTTACGCCCTTGCCGAGATAGCGATCAGGGTCCTCGTCTCGTTTCTCGACTGCCTCGTGCGCGCCGGTGGACGCCCCGGACGGCACCGCCGCCCGGCCGAGCGATCCGTCCTCGAGGATGCAGTCGACCTCGACGGTCGGGTTGCCCCGGCTGTCGAGACTCTCGCGAGCGTGCAGGTCGATGATGGCAGTCATGGTCTCATCCCCATAGGTCCTGTCGTGGCGGGTGAATGTCGGAGCCCTCGAAGCGAAGCCCGTGCGGGCGATCGGAGGCAAGCAGGATCGGCCCGTCGAGATCGGCATGGCTGGCATGCATGGCCAGATGGAACGCGGGCGCGACGCCAAGCGATGTCGACAACATGCAGCCTGTCATGATGCCAAGACCCCTGATGCGCGCCGCGTGCACCAAGGCCAATGCCTCCGTGAGCCCACCGGCCTTGTCGAGCTTGATGTTGATCATGCGATATCGGCCGATCACCTCGTCGAGGCTGGCGCGATCGTGGCAGCTTTCGTCGGCACAGAGCGGTACCGGCGAGCGGACGTGGGAGAGCTCGGCGTCGGCGCCGGCCGGCAGCGGCTGCTCGATGAACTCGACCCCGAGATCGAACAGGGCATATGCCAGCCGCTCGACATCCTGGCCGGCCCAGGAAGCATTGGCATCGACGATCAGCCGCGCGCCCGGAGCGCCCCGGCGCACCGCTTCCAGCCGCTCGATTGCCCCCTCGCCATCAAGCTTCACCTTCAGCAGTTCGCGATGCGCTGCCGCGCGCGCTGCTGCCTCCATTGCGCCAGGCTCCCCAAGGCTGATGGTGAACGCTGTGAGCATCGGCTTCGGTTCCGGCAAGCCGAGGATCTGCCAGACGCGCCGGCCCGACTGCCTCGCCTCAAGATCCCAGAACGCGCAATCGAGCGCATTGCGTGCAGCGCCGGGCCGCATGCAATCGAGCAGATCCGCCCGCGTCGCTCCTGCGGCAACCGCGTCAGACTGCGCGAGGATCGCCGCCTTCGCCGCCTCGGCAGTGTCTCCCAGATAGTCGAGCGGTGTGCCCTCGCCACGACCCACCTGGCCCCCTTCGCCCACTTCGACGACAACGACATCGACATGATGTTTTGCGCCGCGGGCAATCACGAACGGGTGGCGCGTGGCAAAACGCTCGATGCGGACGGAGAGAGTGCGCACGCCTGCCGCCTAGCCCCGGTGGCGCCGGGCGGCTAGTCTCCACCGTTGAGGAGAGACGAATGGCAGGCGAGGATATCGAACTGGATCCGGTGGTGGTGGTGGCCCGCATCACCACGCTGGAGATGCTGGTGCGACAGATGATGGTGGTGCAACTGCGGATCCTGAACGAGCGTGGACACATCAAGCTGACGCCGGATTATGTGAAGAACCTCGCCAACGCCTATGCCGAGAAGGTGGACGAATCGACGATCATCGATTCCAACTCGGCCGACGTGAACTATGCGTTCAAGGCCAATGTGCTGCACCAGTTGGAGCGGTTCTTTGACGAGATCGGCGCGCACATTGAAGCCAATCCCTGATGGCCCACCCCTTTCGCGGCTCGCTGTGCTCTGCTAGGCCGCGCCTCCACCGCGAAGCGAGGCCCGATGGCGGAGTGGTGACGCAGCGGACTGCAAATCCGTATACGCCGGTTCGATTCCGGCTCGGGCCTCCATGGAGCAGACCAGTTCGCCGAGCGTCGTCGGGTGCGACTTGCCAAAGCCGTGCCGGACAATAGGCTGGAAATACACTGCGTGATGCGACCTGGACCGCTTTTTCTGTCTGTACTTCTGCCGCTCCAGACCGCAGCTGCGACCGGCCCGGCTGACGCCCTCGTCGGATTGTGGGACAATCGGTCCCAAGTGGAGTCGGCCGATCCGTCACTGGCGCGCGCGCCTGCCGCGGGCTTTCCCTACCGCTGGTTGGACCGGCAACATGCCCAGTTCCGGGAGGTTCAGGTGCCGGGCGTGGCCGCTGCCGGTGACCGAAGCATCTATCTCGAGTGGCGGAGCGGCGGTCCCGAAGGGCCGGTCAGCCGGCAGCGGCTCTGGGTGTTCCGTACGCAGGCCGACGGCAAGGGCGTTATGGACTTCTTCGCTTTTCGGGCACCCGAGACCCTTGCAGGCGCCGCAGGCACTCCGGAGCGGTTCGCAACTCTGGGGCCGGAGGATCTGGTTGGCTACGGCCAGGACTGTGCATTGCCAGTCACCCAGACACCGTCCGGCTGGAGCGCGTATATCCCGGGCACGTGCCGGATACGCGCCCAGTCTGGCCGGGAGATGACTCTTTCTGCGGAAATTCGGCTGGACGAGGACATACTGAGTTACGAGGAAGTCGGCATTCTCGCGGATGGCAGCACCGCCTTCCGGGTGCCGGGCGGCGTTCCTTACCGCTTCACAAGGATTGGCCCCTGAGCGCAGCAGCTGTGCGAGCGCGCGCTCCCACCTTGGCCCAGTCGCGCGTTCCTCTTGGCGCGATCCAGCTTCCCCCAACACAGGAAACCGGAGGCTCGCGGAGCCAGGTCAAGGCCGTCTCTGCGGTAACTCCGCCCGTCGGGCAAAAATGGGCATGCCCGAACGGCGCAGCGAGGGCCCTGAGCATCTCCAGGCCGCCCGCGGCCTCGGCAGGAAAGAACTTGAACCGGTCGTAGCCCAGATCGAGCCCGCGCAAGATGTCTGAACCGGTTGCGACACCGGGAAGAAGCGGCGCCTCACGATCCTGCGCTGCGCGGGCCAGGCGCTCCGACATGCCGGGCGAAACGACAAACTCGGCTCCGGCATCAAGCGCAGCGTCAAGCTCCGCGGGCCCGGTGACGGTGCCGGCGCCAACGCGCGCACCCTCCACCTTCGCCATTTCCCGAATAACGTCGAGCGCCGCCGGCGTCCGCAATGTCACCTCGATCACGGGCAGGCCGCCGGCAACGAGCGCCAGCGCGAGCGGTACGGCGTCTGCGACATCGTCAACGACCAGCACCGGTATCACGGGCGCCGTCTCCATCACCTCCACGATTGTCATCATCTCCCATGCTCCGCCAGGAAGGCGGCGGCCGCGCCAAGAAGACCGGGCTGGTCGAACGTGACCCGCCGGATGGGCAGCGCGGCCATGCGCGCCTCGAATCGTCCCTTTGCAGTGAAACGGGCGTGGAACCCGGAGTTTGCGAGCAGCGGCGCAACCCGGCCTGCGAGCCCGCCGGCCAGGACCACGGCAGCCGCGCCGTGGGCAAGCGCAAGATCGCCGGCGGCGGCTCCGAGGTTGAGGCACCAACGGTCGAGTGCGGCACGCGCGAGCGCATCTTCGCCCGCCAGTGCCGACGCCCAGAGCGCGGCGTCGGTCTGCTCCACAATCGCCCGGCCCTCGAGCACGGCCAGGGCCGAGTGGATGGCCGCAAGCCCCGGCCCGGACACAATCCGCTCGACCGACACGCGCCGGAAGCGCGCCCGCAGCCGTTCGAGAATCCGGTCCTCGAGACTGTCAAGCGGCGCGAAATCCATGTGACCACCCTCGGTCGACACGACCCGCGTTCCTTCGGCCCCGCGGAGAAGCAGGGCCACGCCAAGCCCGGTACCCGGCCCCAGGACCGTGATGGCGCCGCTCGCCGGCAACGGCGCGTCAGGGCCGGCGACATGGGCGAAGTCCGCCTCGGGAAGGGTCGCCACTGCATGGGCGACAGCCGCGAAGTCATTGACGAGGGTGAAGGTGGAGAAATTGCCACGCCCGGCGAGCGACGCAGGCCGGATCACCCACGGGCTGTTGGTGAACTTCAGCACATCGCCATCAATCGGGGTGGCCACCGCCAGCGCAAGATTCGCCGGCAGCGGGCGGCCAAGCCGGCCGGCATAGGCGTCCCATGCGGACTCAAGGCTCGCATGCTCGGCAACCTTCAGTGTCTCGATATGCGCAAGGGCAATCCCGTCTGCGCTCAGGCTCGCAATGGCGAACCGGGCATTGGTGCCACCGATGTCGGCTGTAAGGATCTCCATTCAGTATCCGTCAGCGGCAAGGCAGGCGCTCGGGCGGGCCATCAGGGGCACCAGTGGATGTCGATCGCCTGCTCCGCATCGGCGAGCAGTCGGCCGACGGGAAATCGCGAGGAAGGACCATCGGCGATCGCCTGCTCAAGAACAGCCCTTTTTTCCTGCCCCTGCAGCGCGAAGGTCATTGCATCGGCGGCAAGGATCGCGGTTCGGGTGAGTGTCACGCGGGGATACGGCGCCTCGGCCGGCAGTGGGTGGGGCGTCACCGCCACTGCAAGATGCGGCGCTTCCAGCGCGGCCGAAAGATCCGGGCCAGGGAAGATGGACGCCACATGGCCATCCGCGCCAACCCCCAGCCAGACCAGATCCGGCGCCCAGTCGAGCGCGCGCAGCCTTGCATTGGCGGTGCGAGCAGCCGCCGCCGCATCGCCATTTCCGCCCTCGGTCAGTGGAACGATGGTCGCTCCGAGCGGGGCGAGGATGCGCGCCAGCATGCCGGCATTGGAGGCCGGGTCGGTGAAGGCAACCATCCGGTCGTCGGTGGGAACGATCGTCACTCGTGACCAGTCGAGATCGGCCTCCGCAAGTTTCTCGAGAGTCTTAAGCGGCGTGGCGCCTCCGGGGAAGACTGCAAGCGCCTGCTCCTTCTCGGAGATGGCACCCGAGAGGATATAATGGACATCACCTGCAAGCGCCTCCGCCAGTTCGTCCGGCGTTTCATAGTCCCACCACTCATGCTCGATCATATCATCTCACTCCAGCGCGCTGTGCATGCGCAACAATGGCCGAAGCACCAAACCGCCCGCCAGATCGGCGCGCAGCCCAAGCCCTCGGCCTCGCCCGCGCGGATGGCATCCACCCAGGCCCATTGCGACACCACTTCCTCCAGGCGGACGGACAGGGTCGGCTGCCCTTCCACCGGGTCGAGAAGTTGGTGCTCATAGGCGATCCAACGCCGCCTGTCTGCAAAAGGCCTCGCGCCGGCTGCAACGACGAGGGCCATGGCGGGACGGGAACCGGAGAGGGGAGTGGAGCAGGTCGGACCCCCTCACACAGCAAGGATGGCAGCGCCGAACGGTGGAAACCGGCCGCTTGCATCCGCGCCATTGACCGCGTGGAGCAGCCTGCCTGCCTGTGGCGCTTCAACCGGTTCCGCTGCGAAATTGAAGCGGCACAAAAGCCGGTCATCCTGTGTCTCCCGGAGGAAGGACAGGAACTGCCCGTCGGCTACGACGTCGGCGATCCGGCCAAGGCGGAGCGCGGTGTGGGCGCGCCGCAGTGAAACCAACTGCCGCGTGAGGTTCAGGAGCGAGGCCGGATCGGATGCCTGCGCATCGACAGCCAGCTCCGGATGATCGGCGCCGAACGGAAGCCAAGGATCTCCCGAGGTGAAGCCAAGGCCAGGCGCGCCCTGCTCCCATGGCATCGGCGTGCGGGCGCCATCGCGGGAGAGGCTGAGCGGCCAGTTGGCAATCGCTTCTGGATCCTTCAGCTGCTCGAACGGTATCTCCACCTGGGTGAGGCCCAGCTCCTCCCCCTGGTAGAGGAAGGCATTGCCGCGCAGGGAAAACAGCAGGGTCAGCACCATGCGCGCGAAAGGCTGCGCCTCGCGGGCCGGCGCCCACCGGGAGATCCAGCGTGGTGCGTCATGGTTGCAGAAGGCCCAGCTGGGCCAGCCCTCGCCGGCGGCGCCGGGCCAGTCCGCCATGGCATTGGCAACAACCTGCGGAGTCAGCTGGTCGGCATAGAGGAAGGTGAAGCCATAGGCACTGGAAAGCCGGCTATCGCCTGCGGTGAAGGCCTTCATCTCCGGCACCGGATCGGGCCCGCCAACCTCGGCAACGGTGAAGACTGCGCCATATCGGTCGCAGACGGCGCGGACCCGCTCAAGAAAGGCAATGATCCCGGGGTGCGACTGGTTGAACCTCCGCAGCTGATAGTCGAACGGGCGGGTCCGCGGCCCACCCGGGGGCGCCGGCGGATTATCTTCAAGCCCCGGCGAGTGCATCGCGAAGTTGATTGCATCCAGCCGGAAACCGTCTACCCCCCGGTCGAGCCAGAAGCGCGCCACGTTCAGCAACGCGTCCTGAACGGCCGGGTTGTGGCCATTCAACTGCGGTTGCTCCCTCAGAAAGTTGTGCATGAAGTATTGCTGCCGCCGGGCGTTCCACGTCCATGCCGGGCCGCCGAACACCGATTGCCAGTTGTTCGGCGGGCTGCCGTCGCGCTTAGGATCGGCCCACACATACCAGTCGGCCTTCGGGTTGTGACGGCTTGCCCGGCTCTCCTGGAACCATATGTGCCGGTCGGAGGTGTGGGCATAGACCTGATCGACGATCACCTTGAGGCCGAGCGCGTGCGCACGGCCTACCAGCCTGTCGAAATCTGCCAGCGTCCCGAAGACGGGATCGACATTGCAGTAGTCGGCAATGTCATAGCCGTAGTCAGCCATGGGCGACGTGAAGAAGGGAGACAGCCAGATCCCATCAACGCTGAGCGAGGCGACATAGGGTAGGCGGGAGATGATGCCTGGAAGATCGCCTACGCCATCCCCGCTGCTGTCCTGGAAGCTGCGCGGATAGATCTGGTAGATGGTTGCGCCCTTCCACCAGGGCGCAGCCTCTGATGACTGCCGCGTACCGGGCCGCTCCTGCATCCTGCCTCTCACCTCATAGCCACCGCACTGGTGCAGAGGATGACACCGAGATGTGATCTGTCCACTGGGAGCGAACCGGGCGCCATGGGCCCTTGCACAAGTTTCGAGCCGGGGACCTGTCCTCTCGCTGCACGGATCAAGCGCCAGATGCCTGGAAGCATGTTCAGCCATGGTGTTGAACGCGAAGCTGGTGTCGATGAAGGTGTCCGGCCTCTTTCTGTTGGCGGGGCACGATCGGGTTGACACGTGGCGTCTCGGACCAGCGCTGTCTCGACTGGAGCACGCAGCCCGATCGGCGCCTTTGCGTTTGGGGAATCCGGGGCTTGGCCGTTGTCCGTCGACCGAAGCCGCAGTTTCGACGAATCCGGTCTGGCGGCTGCAAGGCATTTCGACGAGATGGCGCTCGTGCCTCATCCGTTCTCCTGTCTTTGCGGCTTCGCGCAGGCGCAGGCCGTGGAGCCCCAAATCCTTGCCCCGATCCGGTCTGGCTGCCGCCTCCGGGTCCGACCGGCAGTGACCGGCAACTGCCGGCCCGGTGCCGGCCCTCTTGGCGGCAGGCTGGCGGCGCTCTATCGGGCGCGCATGACATTGCCGCTGCCGCCCTCCCGCGACCGACGGACCGAGGCCGCGCGCCTGGCCATGATCGAAAGCCAGCTGATGCCCTGTGGCGTTGTGGAGCCACGCCTCGTTGCCGCCTTTGTCGCGGTTCCGCGGGAACGGTTCGTGCTGCCGGCGCGGCGCGCGCTTGCCTATGTCGACGCGGCCCAGCCGCTGGGCGAAGGCCGCGCGATGATGCCGCCGCTTTCCCTTGGTATCCTCTTGCAGGCCCTGCAGCCGTTCGGTGGCGAGCGTGCGCTCGTGGTCGGCGCGGGCACGGGCTATTCCGCCGCACTGCTGCGCCACATGGGGCTGGACGTCACCGCGCTCGAGGAAAGTCCGTCGCTCGCTGCGGCGGCGCGCGCGGAACTGGGAGCCGATGCGCGCGTGGTCGAAGGGCCGCTGGTCGATGGATGGCCCGTGGATCCGCCCCACGATCTGATGCTGATCGATGGCGCAGTCGAAGTGCTGCCCGACGCGCTTGCTGCACAGGTCCGCGACGGCGGGCGGATTGCCACCGTGATTTCCGGGGACGATGGAGTCGAGCGCGCAACGCTGGTTCGGCGTGTGGCCGAGATCTTTCATCAGGAGCCTCTTGCGGAATGCAGCGCGCCACTGCTTCCGGGGTTTGCGCGGGCCGCCCGCTTCGCGTTCGCATGAGGCGTGCTTTCCCATTTGTGGCGCTTGCAGCGCTTCTGCTTGCAACGGCCATGCCGGCGGCCGCCCTGACATTGCAGGACGCGGTTGCAAGCGCCTACGCCACCAACCCGACCATCGCCGCCCAGCGGGCGCTGGTGCGCCAGATTGACGAGGGCGTGCCGATCGCGCGCTCCGAGGCGCGGCCAACGCTCGCGCCGTCTTTCGCATTCACCCAGAACTACCGGGACGGCTTCGTCGACGATGGCCGGCTGATATCTGGCGGGCTGACGCTTGGCCAGCCGATCTGGCTTGGCGGGCGGGTGCGCGCAAATGTGGAAGGGGCCGAACAGAGGATCGAATCCGCCCGCGCCCGGCTGACCGCCACCGAAAACGCGATCATTGTTGCGACCGTCGCCGCCTATGCCGATGTGCTGCGCGCAGCGAGCATCGTGCGCCTCAATGAGAACCAGGTGAACGTGCTGCAACGCGAACTGCAGGCGAGCCAGGACCGGTTCGAAGTGGGCGATCTCACACGAACCGATGTGGCCCAGTCGGAGGCCCGACTCGAGGCCGCGCGCAGCAACCTTATCAACGCGCGCACACGCGAGGTGGAGGCGCAACAGCTGTTCCGGCGCCTGACGGGGCTCGATGCCGTCGACCTCGCACCCCTGCCCCCCTTGCCGGAGCTGCCAAGGACCCTCGGCGAGGCGCGCGAGGCAGCCTTTGCGCGAAACCCCGATCTTCAGGCCAGCCGCACGGACGAGGCCGCCGCCAAGGCAGATGTGAAGGCGGTTGCGGGCGAGCGGTTGGGCGCGGTACGGCTGCAGGTGACCGGCGCCTATCAGGATCTGAAGCTCGGCCAGGGGACGATCGGCGGCAGCGTCTCGGGATTTGGCGGCGATGTGCGCGTCACAGCGAGCATGCCGATCCTGACCGGCGGCCTTCTTGCCGCACGGACCCGGCAGGCGCAGGCGCGGCAGAGCCAGTTGCTGGAAACCATCAGCGCAACGGAACGACTTGTCGACGAAATCGTGACCGAGCGGTTCGCGGCCGTCCGCAATGCCGAGGCGACCATCGTCTCAGCCGAATCCGCCATCCGCGCGAACGCGCTCGCCGTGGAAGGCGTGCGGCAGGAGAATCTCGTTGGCAGCCGGGACATCATCGATGTGCTGAATGCGGAACAGGAGCTGTTGAACTCGGAAATCATCAAGGAGAATGCGGAACGGGAACGCTATGTTGCCGCCTACAATCTTCTGGAGATCACCGGCGATGTGAACGCACTGCTGTCGCTGGTTCCCGTGCAGCGGTGGGATCCGGAAGCGAACATGCGGCGGGTGCGCCGGCTGGGCGAGTTTGCTGTCGATCCCGATCCGCGCGAGGACCGACAGCGGAACACCGTGCCGCTTCCTGACACCGTCAGAGGCCCGAGGAACTGATGGCGAAGGCACCGCTGGACCCGAACCTCTCGGAAATCCTGAAATCCATACGGGAGACGGTTGGCGCAGCCATGCCGGATCGGGCCGGCGGTGACCACGCGGCCGAGATCCCGGCTGAGCCGCCGCCACTTGCACCCCCGCCGTCGCCGGCTGTGCAACGCACCGTGGAGGATGTCCTGGCGGAGCTTGCCGCCCCCCATGTGAAGAGCTGGGTGGACGCGAACCTGCCCGAGATCGTGCAGCGGATGGTGGCGGAGGAAGTGGAGCGGCTGCTCCGGCCGAAATAGCGGCAGCTTGAAGGGAGGCGAGTGCCTCGCTACGCCGCGCCGCAGCATGGCCGAACCGACCCTTCCCAAGACCTTCGAGCCGGCGCGCTTCGAGCAGCGCTGGTATGCCCGCTGGGAAGCCACCGGGGCGTTTCGCCCCGATCGTCCGGATGCGCCACCGTTCACCATCTGCCTGCCGCCACCCAACGTCACGGGCACGCTCCATATCGGCCATGCGCTCGACCAGACCTTGCAGGATGTGCTCATCCGCTGGCAGCGCCTGAAAGGCGCGGATGCGCGCTGGATCGTGGGCACCGACCACGCCGGGATCGCCACGCAGATGGTGGTGGAGCGGACCATCGCCGGCCAGGGGCTGACGCGGGAGGGGCTGGGCCGCGAGGCGTTTCTGAACACGGTGTGGGACTGGAAGGCGCAATCCGGCGGCGCGATCACCCGGCAGATGCGGCGGCTGGGCGCCTCGTGCGACTGGGCGAACGAGCGCTTCACCATGGACGAGGGCATGACGCGCGCGGTGACGGAGGCCTTCGTCACACTTTACGAGCGCGGGCTCATCTATCGCGACAAAAGGTTGGTCAACTGGGATCCGAAGTTCCAGACGGCGATCTCCGACCTGGAGGTGGAGACGCGCGAGGTGCAGGGCCATTTCTGGCACCTGCGCTATCCGCTTGTTGACGGCTCAGGCCATCTGGTGGTCGCGACCACCCGGCCGGAGACGATGCTGGGCGATACCGCCGTCGCCGTCCACCCGGACGATGAGCGCTACCGCCATCTGGTGGGCCGCAAGATTGCGCACCCGCTTACCGGGCGGGAGATCCCGGTGATTGCCGACACATGGGCGGACCCGGAGCTGGGCTCCGGCTGTGTGAAAATCACCCCGGCGCATGATTTCAACGACTGGGCGGTCTATGAGCGGAACCGGGCGATCGGCTGGTTGAACGTGATGGACAGCCACGCGCGGATCATTGCGGCGCCGCACGTGCCTGAACGGTTCGTGGGGATGGATCGGTTCGAAGCGCGCAAGGCCATTGTCGCCGAACTCGACGCGCTGGGCCTCATCGAGCGCATCGAGGAACGGCCGGTGCAGGTGCCGCACGGGGACCGGTCGGGCGTTCCCATCGAGCCGCTGCTCACTGACCAATGGTATGTCGATGCGCAGAAGCTGGCGGTGGAGGCGCGGCGCGCGGTGGAGGATGGCCGCACCCGCTTCGTGCCCGAGACCTGGACCAAGACCTATTTCCACTGGCTCGACAATATCCAGCCCTGGTGCATCTCCCGCCAGCTCTGGTGGGGGCATCGCATTCCGGCGTGGTACGACGCGGACGGCAACATCTTCGTTGCGCGCTCCGAGGCGGAAGCGGAGGCTCTTGCGGGAGACAAGGTGCTGCTCCGGCAGGACGAGGATGTCCTTGACACATGGTTCTCCTCTGGCCTGTGGCCGTTCGCGACGCTGGGCTGGCCCGACACGGCGCCGGACCCGCGGCACTTCCCCGGCTCGGTGCTGGTGACCGCGTTCGACATCATCTTCTTCTGGGTCGCGCGGATGATGATGCAGTCGCTCGCGCTGACCGGACAGCACCCTTTCGGCACCGTCTACATCCACGGGCTCGTCCGCGACCGCGCCGGGCAGAAAATGTCGAAATCGAAGAACAACACCGTGGACCCGCTGGAACTCGTCGAACGCTATGGCGCGGATGCGCTGCGTTTTGCCATGGCCGCCTCCGAAACCCAGGGCCGGGACGTGAGGTTCGACGAGAAAAGGGTGGAAGGCTATCGGAACTTCGCGACCAAGCTGTGGAATGCGGCGCGCTTCGCGCAATCGCAGGGGATCGGCGGCTCCACCTCCCCCGAACCGCCCGCGGCAACCCATGCCGTCAACCGTTGGATCATCGCCGAGACCGTCACATTGGCCGCTGACGTGGACCGGCATCTTGCGGATTTCCGCTTCGACCAGGCCGCCGACCGGCTCTATCATTTCACTTGGGGCAGTTTCTGCGACTGGTATCTGGAGCTGGTGAAGCCGTTGCTGACGGACGGGGGCGAGACCGCCGCCGAGACCCGCGCGGTTGCTGGCTGGGCGCTGGACCAGATCCTGGTGTGCCTCCACCCCTTCATGCCATTCGTGACCGAGGAGCTTTGGCATGCGCTGGCTGCGCGCGGGCATGATCTCATCCTCGCGCAGTGGCCAACCGCCCGGGCCGAGCGTTCGGAGGCGGCCGACGAAATCGGCTGGCTGATCGAGCTCGTTTCCGCAATCCGCTCTGCACGCGCCGAACTGAATGTGCCGGCAGCGGCCCGCCTGCCGCTGCACGCACCCGAGGCCGATGCCGGGGTCTCCGCCAGGCTGGCCAACCACCTGCCGGCGCTCCAACGTCTCGCCCGGGTGACCGACGTGCATGGCCATGCTGCTCCGGCCGGCGGTGGTGCCCAACTGGTCGTGGGCGGTGCGACCTATGCCCTGCCACTGGAAGGCGTCATCGATTTCGCCGCCGAGCGTGCGCGGCTGGAGAAGGCTGCGGAACAGGCCGAGAAGGAAGCCAACGCGCTGGAAGCCCGCCTCGCCAACCCCGGTTTCACCGCGCGCGCGAAACCGGAGGCAGTGGAGAAGGCCCGAGAGGACCACGCAGCCCGCAGCGCCGAGGCTGTTCGTCTGCGCGCGGCGCTTGCGCGTCTCGGATAGCAGAGCAGGTTCGCCGGCCGCGCCCTGGCGGCCTTACGCCGGCTGGCCAGGCACAGCGCTGGCGGCGCCGAAACTGCCCACCGGTGGATGGTTGCGGACAACGAGCAGATACATGACAGGGGTGACGATGCGGCTCATCAACGTCGAGGAAATGAGGCCGCCGATGATGACCCAGGCCAGCGGAGCGTAAAGGGCAGAGCCAGACAGCGCGAGCGGCAGCAGCGCGAACACGGCGGTCACGCTGGTGAGGAGAACGGGAAGGAAGCGGATTTCCCCTGCCTTCTCAATCGCCTCGATCAAAGGTACGCCCTGGGATCGGAGCTGCGAGGTGAAATCCACAAGCAGGATGGAGTTCTTGATCTCGATACCGATGAGGGCAACGAAGCCGATGACCGCAACGTAGCTCACGGAGAGCCCATTGGCCCACAGCGCGATCAGGCCGCCGAACATGCCCAGCGGGATCACGCCGGCCACCACCAGGGTTTCGCGAAAACGGCCGAACTCAAGGACGAGGATGGCCAGCACGCCAAAGATGGCAAGTAGGATGATGCCGCCAAGCCCGCCGAAGCTTTGCGCACGCGCCCGGGCCTCTCCCCCTTCGACCACCCGATAGCCGGGCGGCAGGTCCAGCGCTTCCACCCGCTCCTTGACCGCATCGTTCACCCGGCTGGTGAGGGCGCCCTGGTCAACATTCGCCGTGATGGCTGCCGACCGCTCCTTCAGGTAACGCTGGATAGAGGGAGGCCCGCTCACAAGATGCGGGCTTGCGATCGTGCGGAGCGGCACTGCGGCCCCGACCGAGGATGACACATAGACCTCGTTCAGCGCCTCGACCGTCTGCAGCGCGCCCGGCATCTCGCCGCCCGTCAGGGGCGTACGCACCACTACGTCATAGCTGTCTCCCTCTGCGTCGCGGAAGCGGCCCGCGGGCTCTCCGGCGAGCGCAAGCCGCGCCGTGCGCCGTGCCGCCGCCGGCGATACGCCGAGGAGGCCTGCCTGGTCGATGTCGAGACCGAGCGCGAGGTCAATCCGATCGAAGGCAAGCGGGTTGCGCACGTCGCGCGCGCCGGGAGTTTCGCGCATGATCGACTCCACCTGCCGCGACAGATCGCGCAGGACCGGCAGCTCGGGCCCAAGCACGAACCACTGGATGGGCGCGTCAATCGGTGCGCCGTTCTGAAACGGCTTGAGCGAGATGCGCGCATCTGGATAGGTCGCAAAGCGGGCCCGCAACCGGTCCACCAGTTCGGGTGTTCTGCGCGGGTGCCATTCCGCGAGCGTCGCCACCACCACACCAAGGTTCGCCCGCTGGTCGACCTCGCGGACATTGTAGAAGAGCTGCGGGTTGCCGCGGCCGACATTGGCCATCCTGTCCCGCACGCCGGGTTCGGCTGCCAGCACGCTCTCGACCCAGCGCACCGCGCGCATCGTCTGCACGGAATCCGCGCCTTCGGAAGTTTCCACCTCCACCAGCACATAGGGTACATCCGCAGCCGGAAAGAGGCTGGTGCCGAGCACGGGGATCAGCCCGAGCGCCGCCACGCACAGCGCCATTGCAGCAGCGAACGTCCGCGCCGGATGCGTAAGCGCGACCCTGAGCGCCGGGGCATAGGCCCCGTGAATGATGCGCTGCACGGCTTGCAGCGCGCGGTTGCCCTCCGGCTTCTCCTCGCGAGGCAGGATGCGGGAAGCGAGAAAGGGGATGATGGTGAGCGAGATGACGAGCGAGGCGAGGACCGTCGCAATCACTGCGACCGGCAGCCCGCGGGTGAACATGCCGGCCCCTTCCGGCAGCGCTGTCAGGGGGAGGAATGCGAATACCAGCACCGCCGTGCAGCCGATGACCGCAATCGAGATCTGTTGCGTGCCGGTGATGGCGGCGGAGACACGGTCAAATCCCATGCGGATATGGCGGGAGATATTCTCAACGACCACGATCGAATCGTCGACGAGGATGCCAAGCGCAAGGATGAAGCCAGTCACAACGATCTGGTTGAGGGTATAGCCCAGCAACCAGACGGCGAGCACGCCGATCGCAAGGCTCAGTGGCACCGACATCATGACCACCAGGCTGGCCCTGGGGCCCAGCGGTAGGAGCGTGATGAGCACCAGCGACAGTGCGATCAGGAAATCCCGGGCCAGCAGGCCGAGCTTGCGCTGAATGTCGTCGGACTGATCGAACACGAGGATCAGTTCCACATCGGGCGGAAGCAGTTCCCGATAGGTGTCGGCTGTCGCAACGAGGCCGTCGCGCACGTCGAGGACGTTCACATTGTCTCGCTGGGTTGCAGTCACCCAGATCGCGCGACGGCCGTTCAGCTCGGTGATATGGGTCCGCTCGCCGGTCTCCCAGCCAACGTCTGCCACGTCCCCAACAGTCACCGCCCGGCCGCCCTCGGCGCGGACCGGAACGGCTCTCACTTCCTCGACGCTCCGATAGGCGCCGCCCGCGCGCAGATTGAAGCGCTGCTCGCCGGAGCGGATCGGGCCGGGGGGCAGGTCCACGCCGCTGGCCTGCAGCGCATCGGCGACCTGCGTCACCGGAAGATCGAGCTCGCCCAGCCGAGCGAGGTCCACCGTCACTCGCATCTCCGGTCGCGGCAGGCCCCACTCCTGGGCGATACGAACGCCATCGACCCGCTGGAACCCCTCCCGAAGATCCTTGGCGACCTTTTCCAGCCGTCGCCACGACGCCGTCTCGGAGACAATGGCATATTGCACGACGGCCGCCTCGGTGGTGCGGAAGCGACGAAACTCGATCCGGCGGATCCCGTCGGGCAGCAGGGCCCGAATTGCATTTACCTCCCGGACCGCCTCATCGTAGTTGCGGTCCGGATCGGAGGCCCAGTCGAACTCGGCAACGATCACCGCCTGCCCATCGAAGCTGCGCGAGGAAATCTCCGTCACATTGTCGAGGCCGGATAGGACATCCTCGATAGGCTTGGCGACCGCCTGCTCGATGTCCTCGGAATCCGCTCCGGGCTGGGACACGATCACGAACACCACAGGCACCTTGAAATGCGGGTCCACCGAGCGCGGGATCGACACGAAGGCCTGCAGGCCAAGAGCAACCAGCAGCCCGAAGACGATGAGGACGACCTGCCAGCGTTGAACGGCTGCAGCGATGAGCCGGTCCAGCATCTAGCGGGAGCTCGAGGCTGCGTGGCGGCCGGGATCAGACGGCGAGACCTGCATTCCATCGACCAGCCGGTCGACGCCGCGCACCACGATGCGGTCTCCCGGTGCAAGTCCCGAACGGATTTCGACGCGTTCGGTCGATACCCTTCCGAGGCCGACCGGGTGCGCGCGGACGATGGTGGCACCGTCCGACCCCGCCGCAGCGAGGCGCCAGACATACCCCTCCTCGGCCCTTACGGAAAACAGCGCCGAGGCAGGAATGGCGATTCGCGTTGGGAAAGCGGATGCCGGCAGACCCATTGGCTCGATGGTTGCGACACCAATGGCGCCTGAGCGCAGGCGCGGGTCGGGCGGGAGGGCAATCTCGACCAGGAAGCTTCCGGTCCGCTCGTCGGCCCGGCCGGAGATTTCGACGATCTGCCCAGTGATCGACGACTCGCCGCCCTGCCCCAGCACAATCCCAGCCGGTTGACCGATGCGCAGACCTGCGACGTCGCTTGCAGACAGGCCAACCTTCAGGACGAAACCCGGCCCGAGCTCGCCGACCAACAACACCGCCGTGCCTGCGGCAACCGTCTGCCCTGGCTCGGCGAGGCGGCGAAGCACGACACCATCAGAAGGCGAGTTGATGCGCGCAAAGCGCTGCCTGAAGCGCGCACCATCGCGAACGGCCTCAGCCTGTCGCGCGGCCGCCTCGGCAACATCGACACGCGCCTGGGCCACCCAGCCGCCCTTCCGCAACGCCTCCTGCCGAGAGAGTTCAGCGCGCGCCTGCTTCACAGCGGTTTCGCTTGCCGCCACCTCACTGTCGATGGCCGCCGGGTCGAGCGCAGCCAGAAGCTGGCCGGCGCGAACGCGATCGCCCTCCCGGACGTCGAGCCGCAGGATCCGCCCATCTGCCACAAACGCAAGCGGTGTCTCGCGGCGAAAGCGGACCGTTCCTGCCGCGCGGACGGTTGATGCGTTCTGAGCGGCCGCAACGGTCATGACCGAAACCGGCGTCGGCTCTGGGGGAGCCGTTGCATCCGCCTGCCGGTCGGCGCCTCCGCAGCCAAGAACCAACAACGCCCACATCGCCGCAGGCAATAATCTTCCCAGACGCATGCGCTGCGGAGCTGACGGGATCAGGTCGGACCCGCCGCGCGGGCGGAGCTGGGGCAACTGCAACGACCACAGCCTTTCGTGGCGGGCTGGCACAAGCTCCGAAGCATGCCGAGCCGCCGCGAAGTTGGCAACAGTTTTGAGCAGCCCTCAGTTTGACAGTTCCTCGCAGAACGAGGCCGCAACAGAATGGTATTTTCCTGTCTGCTACGGCCTTTTCCTGCCTACCCTACTCCGCGATCGTGAGCGCCTCCACCGTCACCGCCATGCGCATGCCACCGTCGAGGTCGATGGAGGCATCGACATCAACCACATCGATCTCGGCACGAAAGTGCCCCTTCAGTTCGAAGGCAGGCTCCGTAAGCAGCGCGACCAGCCGATCATAGGCCGCCTCGACCTCCATCGTCGGGCCGGTGAGCCGCAGTGCGATCGAATGGCGGCGGCCCGTAAAGGTCAGGCTTGCCCAGGGAGTGCTGTTGAAATCCTCAATAACCAGCGCCGGCTCCGAGCTGCCGGCGACAGACCATTTGCCAAGCCAGCTGTCTGCGGCAATGGCATTTCGGACCGAGCGAAGCAGGGACTGGTGGACATCCCCAAAAATCATCCTCATGCTCTTCCCCCTTCTCGATGACCCTTCCTGCCGGTCGCGAGGGGCCCGGCAACGAGTTCGTCAATATAGGCCCGCACGCGCCGTTCCATCGAGGGACCGGGCTGCCGGCCGCGACGCAGATCGTGAACAAGCCTGGGGTCCCGGACGGCGTTTCGCCCGAATCGGGACGGTGGCAACTGGTATGTTCTGAGACAGGCCTCTACCGCATGCAGCAACGACATGGCGCATTCACTCCTCACCTCGACCCGTTCTTTCGCGTTTCGGCCGCGGGGCAGTCCCTGCCGCCTGCTAACCAGCGCCGATTCGCAGTTCGCATGCTGATAGGTATTTTCCTACTAGTCTAGGGAAATAATGATGATAAAGAGAGACGTCAGGGAGGACAGGAGGAGATCCGAGCGGATGGCGGAGCAGGCTGTGCGTGACCGGCTTGACGATCTCATCCGCAGGAGCGGGGAGGACTATGCCTCCTTGTCCCGCCGTATTGGTCGGAATCCCGCTTATATTCAGCAGTTTATCAAGCGGGGCGTGCCGCGGCGCCTGAACGAGGTTGACCGCAGGGCACTCGCGCGGCACTTCAACGTGCCCGAAAGCTTCCTCGGTGCGCCCGAGGGACGGCCACTTGCAGACCTTAAGGTTGAACCACAGGTCGGCGATACCCCTGCGCTCGTGCTCAGCGCCGCGTCAGCAGCGCAGGCAATCGACGACCAGGCACGAAGCGACAGCGAGGGTCAGCCAGAACGTCCGGCAGTCGACTTCCTGCTCGTGCCCTTCCTTGCCCCCCCCAACGGCCGATCAGGCAATGACGCGACAGGCACGGCTGCCCGCACGCTGGCATTCGACGTGCGGGTGGCACGCGAGCTTGCGTCGCAGCGGGTCTCGGCGCTGCGCGCGCTGCGCGTAGACAGCGACTCGATGCTCCCGACGTTGGCCGCTGGAGACGAGGTGCTGCTCGACTGCGACGACCGCACCCGCCTGCGTGACGGCATCTATGCCATTCTTTCGGAGGGCGCGATGCTGATCAAGCGGGTCTCTGTGCACCCCGTCACGAAGCGGCTGTCGGTGATCTCCGACAACCCAGCCTACCCCTCTTTCGCAGATTGCGACCCCGATCTCGTGCGGGTCATCGGCCGGGTGGTGTGGGTGGGCCGTCGTCTCGCCTGATCCGGCCCCGGTCCCGCAGCCGAAGCGCCAGCGCAAGCAATGCGCCGGCGCCAAGCCCGGCGACCATCCCGAGCGACGGCTCGGAAAAGGCGGCGCCCCCGATGGCAAGGCCAAGGAACAACCCGGCCGGCAGCAGGCATCCGTATCCGCGTTCGATGGCAATACCTCCGGAACCAGGCGGCAAAGGAATGGGGCGACCGACGGGACTTGAACCCGCAACCCCTGGTACCACAAACCAGTGCTCTAACCGGTTGAGCTACGGTCGCCACACGCGCGAACGGCGTTCGTCGCAAGGCCAGCGGCCATAGGCCCGGCCGTTCCCCCCGGTCAAGCGGCGGCGCCGCCAGCCCCCTTTCCCTTACTTCCCGACATTGTAAGCGAGCGCAGCATCGTCAAGCTGGAAGCCGACCAGCACCTCGAAGCTCGCTGCGCGAACCGCGGCGCGCACCTGCGGATCCGAAAGCGGGTCGATCAGCGCATCCTCGTCGCGCGGGCGGCGCTCGCGAGTGATCTTGCGCTGTATGTCTGCCGGGAGCGTCGCAGCCGAGCGCGCCACCTCGGCGCGGGCGCCGCCGCGAGACTGCGCCCGCAGCTGGCCTTCAGCGAACCGCAGGCTGACACCCGTCAGCTCCTTGGAAACGAGCACATTGCCGCCCTGCACCAAGGTCACGAAGATGGGCAGATATTCTTCGCGCGCAGGGCCTGGCTGGCGCCGCACGGCGGTGACGGTGAAACCGACGTCGGACACCAGCATCTCCGCGCCTGGTGTGCAGCCGGCGGTCAGATCCGAAAGCTGCGCCACGAAATCGATGGCATCCGCATTTCGGCTCTCGGGCGGATCGAACCGTGTGTAGCTGCCGGTATGGACCGGAATTGCCAATGCCGGACACGGAGACCGTTCCACCAACAGCGGATTCTGGTTGCAGGCAGCAAGAAGAAGGGCGGGAACGACGGCAACTGGAAAACGCATCAGGCGGCTTTCGGTCTTCGGTGGCCAGGCAACGGGCTGGCTTGGCAGGCAATGGTCCTTACGCGAGGGGCTTCATGCCCGGCAAGAGATGCCCTATGAACCGGACCATGAACCTTCCCCTTCCAGAAGCAGTCGCGCCGGCTTCGACGGATGCCCGCGCGCTGCATGTGCTCGTGGCCGCACCGCGCGGGTTCTGCGCAGGCGTGGAGCGTGCCATCCACATCGTGGAGCTCGCCCTGCAGAAATATGGCGCGCCGGTCTATGTGCGGCACGAGATCGTGCACAACAAGTTCGTGGTGGACAGCCTGAAGGGGCAAGGGGCGGTGTTCGTGAAAGAGCTGGACGAGGTTCCAGACGGCGCGCCGGTCATCTTCTCCGCGCATGGCGTCCCCAAATCCGTGCCTGCGACAGCCGAAGCGCGCGGGCTCGACTATCTGGATGCAACCTGCCCGCTGGTCTCGAAAGTGCATCGCCAGGCCGAACGCATGGTGGAACAGGGCCGGCACATCCTGTTCGTGGGTCACGCCGGCCACCCGGAGGTCATCGGAACCTTCGGCCAGGTGCCGGACGGCTCGATGACCCTGATCGAGACCGTGGCAGACGCGGAAACCGTGGCCCTCGTTGATCGGGACAATATCGGTTTTCTGACCCAGACGACGCTATCCGTGGACGACACAGCGGAAATCGTTGCCATCCTGCGGAGGCGCTTCCCTGCAATCCAGGGGCCGAAGGGCGAGGATATCTGCTATGCCACCTCCAACCGGCAGGCAGCCGTGAAGGCGATCGCGTCGCGCTGCGACCTGATGCTGGTGATCGGTGCCGAGAACAGCAGCAATTCACAGCGGCTTCGGGAGGTTGCTGCGCGCGAAGGTGCACAGGCGCATCTCATCATGCGCGCCGACCGCATCGACTGGTCCTGGTTCGACGGAGTGGAGACGGTCGGCATCACTGCTGGCGCCAGCGCGCCGGAGTTGCTGGTGCAGGAAGTGATCGACGCAATCCGCTCCCGCTTCCGCGTGTCAGTCGAGGAGGTCGCGACCGCTGTCGAGAAGGTCACGTTCAAGCTGCCCCGCTCGCTCGCGGCGGCCTGATCTGCGCCAGCCGGCCACCCATGGCCGTCTACACAGAGGTTCCGGCGGAGACGCTTGCCAGCTTCCTAGCGGACTATGCCGTCGGCGAACCGGTGATGGCCAAGGGCATCGCCGAGGGCGTTTCGAACAGCAATTATCTGGTGGAAACTGCCGGCGACGTGGGGCGGCAGCGTTTCATTCTGACGCTCTACGAGCGACGCGTCGATGCCGAGAGCCTGCCCTACGTTCTGGCGCTGATGGAGCATCTGGCCGATGCCGGCCTTCCGGTTCCGCGCCCCGTCAAGGATCGCGCAGGCGATGCGCTGCGGACGCTGCTGGGCCGGCCGGCGTCGCTGATTGCCTATCTGCCGGGCATCTCGGTGACATCGCCAACCGCCGGGCAATGCTTTGCAGTGGGCGAGGCTCTGGCTCGCCTCCATTGCGCCGCGCGTGGTTTCCCCGGCCGCCGGGCAAATCCCCTCGGGGTCCGACAATGGCGGCGGACGCTTGAAGCCCTTGCGGGCGACCTGGATGGGATTTCGCCTGGCCTCGGATCGCTCGCGCATTCTGCGTTCGATGTCGCCAGGCAGGCGTTTGACCGCGGCCTTCCGGCCGGCACGATCCACGCCGACCTTTTCCCGGACAATGTGCTGTTTCTCGGTGATACTGTCTCGGGCCTTATCGACTTTGCCTTCGCCGCCGATGACCTGCTCGCCTACGACCTCGCTGTTGCGCATGCCGCCTGGTGCTTCTGCCCGGATGGGTCCGTTCTTGACCCGGCGCGCGCAACAGCGCTTCTGTCCGGCTACAGCTCGATTCGCCCCCTGGGCGACGATGAACTGGCGGCCCTTCCGCATCTCTGCTGCGCTGCGGCGTTGCGGTTCCTGCTGAGCCGATCGGAGGATTGGCTGGCGGCCCGGACGGAGGCTGCTGGCCTTGTGACGCACAAGGATCCGCGCGCTTTCGAACGACGGCTGCAACATTATCTGGCTGCGGTCCGTGGCTGACCGGCCGGTTGTCACGATCGCCACCGATGGCGCGTGCAAGGGCAATCCCGGGCCTGGCGGCTGGGGCGCAATCCTGATCTCGGGCGAGCGTCGCCACGAACTTTCCGGTGCAGAGCAACAGACCACCAACAACCGGATGGAGCTCCAGGCGGCGATCTCCGCCCTTGGCGCACTCCGCCGCCCGGCGCGCGTGACGCTCCTGACGGACAGCGTCTATCTTCGCGACGGCATTTCAAAATGGATCCATAGCTGGCAGCGCAACGGCTGGCGCACCGCGGATCGCAAGCCGGTCAAGAATGCGGACCTTTGGCAGGCACTTGTCGAAGCCGCGCGCCCGCATGACGTCGACTGGCAGTGGGTGAAGGGCCATGCGGGCCATCCGCTCAACGAGCGGGCGGACGAACTGGCCAATGCCGCCATCGCCGCCATGCAGGCCGGAACCGGCAGACAGGAGCGAGGGGCGGCCTGATGGCCTCTGGACTTCTTGCGCTCCTCGACGATGTCGCTGCCATTGCGAAGCTCGCAGCGGCGTCTGTGGACGATGTGGCAGCTGCCTCAGGACGCGCCTCGGCCAAGGCTGCGGGCGTGGTCATTGATGATGCGGCCGTCACGCCGCGCTATGTGATTGGCCTTGCTCCGGAACGCGAGCTGCCGATGATCTGGCGGATTGCGAAAGGCTCCCTCCGCAACAAGCTGTTGATCCTCTTGCCTCTGTTTCTGGCGCTTGCTGCCTTCGCGCCGTGGGCCCTTACACCGCTGCTGATGGCCGGTGGCGCATTCCTTGCCTTCGAGGCGGCCGAGAAGCTCCTGGAAAAGGCCGGGCTCCACGAGGCCCACAGCGCGGACCTGCCGGTGCTGCTGGCCCCCGAGGCGGGTGAATCGGCCATGGTCAACGGCGCGATCCGCACCGACCTCATTCTGTCGGCCGAGATCCTTGCCATCGCGCTGGGGCAGTTGGGCGCGCTGTCCCTGGGCGAAAAGGCGGCGGCGCTCGCGATCGTTTCGGCGCTGGTCACGGCGGGCGTCTATGGCGCCGTCGCCCTAATCGTGAAGATGGACGATGTCGGCCTCCGGCTCGCGGGCTTTTCCAACGGTCTTGCCCGGCGGGTCGGTCACGGGCTCGTGGCCGGAATGCCTCGACTGCTTGCGGCCCTGTCGGCCCTCGGCGTGTTCGCCATGGCATGGGTGGGTGGCGGGATCCTGCTCCACGGCTTCGAGGATCTTGGCGTACTGCCCGCCATTCCGCACGCGGCCCACGCGCTCGCCCATGCCGCCGGCGAGGCAATGCCGTTTGCGGGGCCAGCCAGCGAATGGCTTGCAACGGCGCTGCTGTCCGCGCTCTTCGGGCTGCTTGTCGGCGGCATGGTCGCAGCCGCAGTGGCGCTCTGGCATCGGGTGCGACGGACCGAAGCCGCGCACTAATGGCCGTGGACGCCACGCCGCAGGTGCAACCCGCAGCGCTACCGCGGGTTTCCTGAAGTATGCGTGATCCGCACGGTCTCTCGCGGCTGGAAGGTCTCCGAACCATCCTGTGGCTGCTGCTCTCGATGGTGGTCATCGCCACGCTGCTTGCCGCATGCGCCACCCGCGCACCGCAGCGGCTCCCTTGGGAGCCGCCGCTCGACCTCACCCAGCCGGCCGAGCGAGCCTCGGTCCGGCAGATGGTGAGGCTCCGCGACAACCCGGCGCAATGCCGCGCGCTGGTCGAGGCTGCAGGCGCCCGCGTCTCGGCGGTGCCGCCGCTTGCGCAAGGTGCCTGCGGCCATCGCGACGCGCTGCGCTTTCGGGATGGCCGGCTGGGCAGTGCGCAACTGACCGGCAATGCCGACCTCCCGCTCGCCTGCCCCGTAGCGGCCGCCCTGCTCCTGTGGGAACGCGACGTGGTGCAGCCAGCCGCGCAACGGCAATTGGGCAGCCGTGTGACCCGGATCGAGCATTATGGGAGCTACGCCTGCCGCAACATCTACGGAGCGCCGCAGGGCAATCTTTCCGAACATGCGCGCGCGAACGCGATCGACATTGCCGCCTTCCGCACTGCCGATGGCCGGCGGATCACCGTCTTGCAGGGATGGAACGCCGACCCGGCGAGCCGTGCCTTCCTGCGCGAGGTGCGGGACGGCGCCTGTCGCCTGTTCGCAACCACGCTCTCACCTGACTACAACCAGGCGCATGCCGACCACTTTCACTTCGACCAGGCCGACCGCGGATTCTGGAGTGGCGCCTTCTGTCGCTAGATGTTTGATCCCAGGCTTTGGTGGTGCAATATTCTCGCCTGCTTGGATGGAGGCACTATGGGACAGGTTCTGCACGGGAGCGCCACGACGACAGAGGCAGTCCGTCGAGCGATACAGCATAGTCAAGAGAGCCTGAGGGCGCTGGCGAAGCGTCATGGGGTGAACCAGAAGACGATTGCCAAGTGGAAGCGCCGCACATCGACTGCCGATCTACCGACGGGTCCGAAGGTCGCGCGCTCGACGGTGCTGTCGATCGAGGAGGAGGCGGTGATCGTCGCCTTCCGGCGTCACACACTGCTGCCGCTCGATGACTGCCTGTATGCCT
>JBKBXK010000003.1:0-24892 GCA_046314095.1 Thermaurantiacus sp.
CGCGAGACGAGGTCGTTGGTGGAAACCGGCATCAACACCGCCCAGAGAATGCCGGCGGCGAACAGGGCGCCCCATAGGACCATCGCCGTCTGCCACGGCAGGACCAAGGAGGTGATAGCTGTCAGCAGACCAAGGGCAAGCAGCAGCACCGTGGCGACGATCAGCGCCTTCAGCGCGACGCTCATGCCGTCTGCCGTTCCCTGGCCGCGGCGCGCGCCGCGATCACGTTGTCGCGCAGCTGCTCGATGGCGTTCCGATGTGCAAGCGCATGGCGCTCTCCAATCGCGATCAGGGCCTCTGCCTTGTGGAAGGCGTGCATGGGGTGAGCGCCCACCTCCGGCTCGAGGTAGACGTCTGGCCGGGCAAGATTGCGCTGCGCCTCGACCAGGCTGTCTGACATCATGGCGAACGCAAGGGTGGCGATGGTCGACCCGCGATTGTCGCGCAGCCGGTCGAGATTGAGCCGCGCCGCCGCAACCCGGCCGGGGTGATCGCCCGAGACATGAACCGCGAGAAGATGACTGGCGCCGAGATCTCGGGCAGCCTGCATCGGAACCGGGGCCTTCATCCCGCCATCGACAAGAACCCGGCTACCGATCAGCACCGGCTCATAGACCATCGGCAACGACATCGATGCGCGGATCGCATCCACCACGCAGCCATCGGACAAGAGCACAGGTTCCCCGGTCACCAGATCGGCGGCGAGCGCATGAAACGGAATCTCGAGCTCTGACATGCGCCGGTCGCCGAAATAGCGCTTCAGCAAGCCGGTGGCCTTGCGGCCCGAGAGCCAGCCAGCCTTTGCGAGCCCGAGGTCCCACATCTGGCCGAGGACGTCGAACAGGCCGAAGCTGCGGGCCACTTCCTCGACATCGTCGAGCAGCCCCGCGCAATAGGCCGCGCCCACGATCGCGCCCATCGATGTCCCGACGACGAAGTCAGGCCTGAGGCCGAGGGCTTCAGTCACCCGGAGAACCCCAACATGCGACCAGCCAAGCGCGGCGCCTCCGCCGAGCGCGAACCCGAGGCTGGGATGGCGTGCCTGCATGACCGCGCGCATCATGGCCGATTGCAGCGCAGCACGATAGTGGGCTGCCAAGAAGGATATCATGGCACGCGACGGGATCAGCCTGCTCGCCCTGCGGCTGGCCTATGCCTTTGACCGCCGCGAGCCGCTGGCGCGGCGGCTGGCGCCGATCGCGAACTACTGGATCTGCAGGTGGGCGCCCTGGCTGCTGACGGTCAGCCGGCGCGCGAACCGACCACCAGACGTGGCACGGGCTCCTCCTGCAGCGCCCGCCCACGGCCTGAGAGGGACGGGTTCGACATGAAGTAGCGGTGCAGGTTGAACGGCGTCTCGCCTTCCGCTGCCAAGATCCGCGTTGTCCGGCCGTCGCCGTGCATTGCCCAGCTCTGCTGGTTATCCTTCAGGTTGGCCACCATCACCTGGTCGAGGATCTGGGCGTGCACGGTCGGGTTGTGGATCGGCACCAGAAGTTCGACCCGCCGGTCGAAGTTGCGTGGCATCCAGTCGGCCGAAGTAATGAAAAGCTTCGCCTGCCGCGAGGGCAGGGCCGCGCCATTTCCAAAGGCCACGATGCGGCTGTGCTCGAGAAAGCGGCCGATGACGGAACGGACGTGAATGTTCTCGGAAAGGCCCGGTACCTGCGGCCGCAAACAGCAGATGCCGCGCACAACGAGATCGATCCGAACCCCCGCCTCGCTCGCCTCGTAGAGCTTGTCGATGATGATCGGGTCGACCAGCGAGTTCATCTTCGCCCAAACGCTTGCCGGACGGCCTGCCTCCGAATGGGCGATCTCGTCGTCGATCATTTCCATCAGCCGGTCGCGAAGATCGATGGGCGACATGGCCATCGCCATCCGCCCGCCTGGCTCCACATAGCCTGTGATGTAGTTGAACACCTGGGCCACTTCCTGCCCGACAAGGGGGTCAGCCGTGAAAAAGCTGAGATCGGTGTAGAGGCGCGCCGTCTGCGGGTGGTAATTGCCGGTACCGAGGTGAAGATAGGTGGCCAGCCCCTGCCCCTCGCGTCGCACCACCATCGACATCTTGGCGTGGGTTTTCCACTCGATGAAGCCATATACGACCTGCGCGCCGGCTCGCTCCAGCTCTGCGGCCCAGGTGAGATTCTGCTCCTCGTCAAAACGGGCCTTGAGCTCCACGATCGCCGTTACCGATTTGCCGGCCTCGGCGGCATCGACAAGCGCGCGAACAATCGGGCTGTTTTTCCCCGTGCGATAAAGCGTCTGCTTGATGGCAACCACATCCGGGTCTGCTGCCGCCTGGCGCAGGAAAGCCACTACCACCTCAAAACTCTCATAGGGGTGGTGTACGACGATGTCCTTGGCCCGGATCGCTGCAAGACAGTCTCCACCATGCTCGCGGATCCGTTCTGGAAAGCGGGGGGTGAAGGGCTCGAACTTCAGATCCGGCCGGTCCTCGTCGACCAGCTGGGCGAGATCGGCGATGCCGAGGATTCCCTCGACCTCGGTCACATCCTGCTCCGGCACTTCCAGGGAATCGCGCACCGTGCGCTTGAGATTGGCAGGCGTCTCGCGCTCGATCTTGAGGCGGATCACCTGCCCGCGCCGACGCCGCTTCAGGGCCGTGCGATAGTAGCGCACGAGATCCTCGGCTTCTTCCAGGATCTCGATGTCGCTATCGCGGATGACCCGGAAAGCGCCGTCCGCGAGATGCCGGAACCCGGGAAAGATCAGGCCGAAAAAACGGCGCACCACGGTTTCCATCGCAATGTAGCGCGCAGCCTTTCCAGGCAGGCGGATGAACCTCGGCATCATGTTCGGCAGCATCAGGAGGGTCGCCAGGCGCTCGCCATCCCGTTCGCGAATCATGTCGAACACCAGGCTGAAGCCCTTGTTGGGGATAAACGGAAAGGGATGCGCCGGATCGATGGCCTGGGGCGTCAGCACGGGGAAGATCTGCTTGCGGAAATGCGTTTCCAGCCATTCGGCCTCGGAACCCGAAAGCTCTTCAGCGGCCAGCACAAACACGTCTGCACCGCGCAGCTGGCGCGCAAGCGCAGCATAGACGGCCTGCTGCTCCTCAAGAAGGCGGTTTGCCGCCTCGGAAATCGCCACGAGCTGCTGCGCCGGGGTGAAGCCCTCGGCGCTCAGCGTTTCCACATTCTCATCAAGCTGGCCGCGCAAGCCGGCGACACGCACCATGGCAAACTCGTCGAGATTGTTGCCGGATATCGAGAGAAAGCGCAGCCGCTCAAGAAGCGGGTGCGAGGGGTTCATCGCCTCTTCCAGAACCCGCGCGTTGAACTGGAGCCAAGACAGCTCCCGGTTCAGCAGGCGATCCGAGGCGAGCGCCACGGGCACGTTGGAAAAGTCCGGCGCGGTGCGCTGCGGTGCTGCTGTGCGGGTTGCCATTACGACGCCTTACAGTCCCGCCGGTTACAAATCGAGCAGGGCCTCCCGTGCGAGAGGAACCGTGAGCGGCCGCTGCCGCCCCAGCGACGCGCGGTCGATGAGTGCAACAGCCCGCGCGACTGCCTCGAAGCTGCGCTCGATACGACGCAGCACATAGCGCGTCAGCTCCTCGCTCACCTCGATACCGCGGTCCCGCCAGAGCTTTTCAAACACATGCGCAAGCAGCACATCGTCTGGTGGCCCGATGTGGACGCGCGGAGTCGCTGCAAGCCGGGAGCGCAGATCGGCCAGCTGCAGATGCCAGTCCGCCGGGTCGGAGCGCGCCGTCAGCAGCAACGGGCGCCGCGCTTCGGCTGCCTCGTTCCACGCATGGAACAGCGCCTCCTCCGAGCCCGCACGGTCGGCATCGTCCCAAAGCCGCGCGTTGCTGCGCCGGGCGAAAATCTCGGCGAGGTGCGTCTTGCCCGATCCGGCCGGGCCAACGAGGAGCGCAACCGGAACCGGCCAGGTCGCCCAGCTGTCAAGAAAGCGGACAGCACCGCGATTGGCATCGGAGACGAAGAAGTCCCGAGCGTTTCGGGCCGCCTTCCAGTCGAGCGGGAGCGCGATCTGCTGTGGCGTGACCTTCCCCACGCCCACGCTTCAATCTCCCGACGGCAGCAGGTCGGTCGGGCCCGGCACTGCTTCGAGCACCGGCTCACCGAAGGGAGGCGGCACCGGAGGGTCTCCTGCCTGCCGTCGCCGCACCAGGCGACCGTCGCCATTGTCCACCAACCGCAAGCCACGCTGATCGAGATTGTAGCGCAGCTCGTCGAGTGAGACGGTGGTGCGCAGATCAACGATCGATTCCGATCCAAGCGCCAGCGTGACGAGGCGCAGCGACGCAATCCCGGGCGTTGCGCGAAGGGCCTGTTCGATACCGCGGAGCGTCGCGTCATCAGGAGAGGCGATGCGCACGCGCAGGCCCGGCGCCTCGTTCGGCATCACGCCGCCGATCATTGGCGCATCGGCAATGCGCACCTCCTCCACCGGCTCCATCAGAGTCGGATCGGGCAACAGATTCCCGGCCCGCAACGCGCCAATGTAAAAGCGGTCGGCCTGGCGGACAGCCTCGTCGAGGAGCGCGTTCACGTCGCCGGCGCGGTTGATGAGCCGCACCCGACCAAGCTCGCGGCCCGAAGGCCCGAACCGGGCGATGAGGAGCGCCGACACGGGGCCGCCATGCCAGCTCCGCTCGAGAATCAGCTCGGGCATCACGATGTCCGCCACCTGATAGCGGTCGACAATCACCCGCCACTGGCGAAGATTGCGGCGCTCGGCCTGCCAGGCAGACAGAAGAAGCGTATCAGCCGGCGAAGGGCGAATACGCACATAGTCGACCGGTGTCTCGCCGGCCCGAAGCCGGAACCAGGCCTGCAACCAAGGGCTGTCGGTTTCGTAGGCCATGCGCACGCCGGCATCCTGGAGAACCGGCATCAGGAGAAAGGGCGGCGAGGAGGCCAGATTGGCCAGATTGCCCAGATACTGGGCGGCGCGGGCCCGATCGAACACCACCGCGAGCGAGGCGACATAACGGTTGGCGCCGAGCTGCTCGCGCTCCACCTCGATGGCGCTCACGATCGAATCGAGCGCACTGTCGGACAGTCTGGGCGCTCTCGCCTGCGGCTGGCCGGAAAGTCGTGCCCAGAGCGCCGGCCACGCAAGCCGCTGCGCCTCACGCCAGCCGTTCAGCCGCGCCTCGTTGAGGCTGCGGCCGGCTGCATCCACTTCGATCCCACCAACCACGAGGCCGCTTCCGCTGCCCATGGCCTCGGGCGTTTCCGGCTCAGCCTGTTGCGTCCGGCCGCGCTGGGCATCGGCCGGCGCCGACAGGCCCGCCACAATCGCAAGGGCGACCGCAACAGCGGAGCAGCGGTACCATTGGCGATGCAAGGAGATCCTGGTGGTCAAGGTGGCGCTCCCTTGCAAAAGCCGGGGCCTTCGCGCAACTGCCGCCTGCCATGCCAGCGTCGAAACCGGGGAGCTATGCCGAGGCAGGAGTCTCGATTGCCGCCGGAAATACGCTCGTGCGCGCCATCGCGCCGCTTGCGCGGGCAACGGCCCGCCCCGGGGCAGATGCAGCGCTCGGCGGTTTCGGCGGGTTCTTTGATCCCAGGGCCGCGGGATATGCAGACCCGCTGCTGGTCGCCGCGACAGACGGCGTTGGAACCAAGCTGAAGCTGGCACAGGCGCTCGATCGCCACGACAGCATCGGTCAGGACCTCGTTGCGATGTGCGTCAATGATCTGGTGGTCACGGGCGCCGAGCCGCTGTTCTTTCTCGACTATTTCGCCTGCGGTCGGCTCGACACCGACATGGCCGCACGCGTCGTTGCCGGCATCGCCGAGGGATGCCGGCTGGCGGGATGCGCCCTCATCGGCGGCGAGACGGCCGAGATGCCTGGAATGTATCCGCCCGGCGTCTACGACCTTGCCGGCTTCGCAGTGGGCGCGGTCGAGCGCGGGCAGCAGCTCGACGGCAGCCGGGTTGCCGAGGGGGACGTGCTGCTCGGTCTCGCGTCTACAGGTGCCCACTCCAACGGCTATTCGCTCATTCGCCGTCTGGTCGACGGGTTTGCTCTCGACGCGCCGGCCCCGTTCGAGCCCGAAACCTCGCTTGGCGACGCGCTCCTTGCGCCAACCCGAATTTATGTGGGCAACCTCCTGCCATCGGTCCGGCACGGGCAGATCCATGCGCTGGCGCACATCACAGGCGGCGGGCTTCTGGAAAACATTCCGCGAGTCCTCTCCGACACGCTCCGGGCCCGCGTCGACGCAAGCACCTGGACGTTGCCGCCACTCTTCGACTGGTTGCGGCGTGAGGGCGCGCTGCCGCCGGCCGAGCTGGCCCGCACCTTCAACTGCGGGATCGGCATGGTGGCAGTGGTGCCGCCCAACAACGTCGATGCCGTGATCGCGCAGCTGCGCAGCGGTGGGGAAACGGTGACACGGATCGGCAACGTCGTTGCCGGCACGCGCGGCTGCGAGGTCTCCGGACCTGCCGGGACCTGGGGCGCGGCGCGTGCGTGGACCATCGGGCACGATGGCTGACGGCAAGCGGCGGGCGCGGCTCGCCATTCTGATTTCTGGCCGAGGTTCCAACATGGAGGCTCTCATCAAGGCCGCGCAGACGATGCAGGACTATCCGGCCGAGCCGGTCCTCGTCATTTCCAACCGGGAGGATGCTGTCGGGCTCGATGTGGCGCAGGCGCTCGGCGTGCCCACGGCAACAATCCCCAGCCGGGGCCGAAGCCGCGAGGCGTTCGAGGCAGAGCTCGACAGCCGGCTCCGCGCAAGCGGGCCGGACGTGGTGGCGCTTGCCGGTTTCATGCGAATCCTTTCGGCCGGATTCATCGCCGGGTGGCGGGGCCGTATTGTGAACATCCATCCCTCGCTGCTTCCGAAGTACCCGGGGCTTGACACCCATGCCCGGGCGATGAGGGCTGGCGATACCGTAGCCGGCGCGACAGTCCACCTTGTAACCGAGGAGGTCGACAGCGGCCCGGTGCTGGCCCAGGCGAAGGTGCCCGTGTTGCCGGACGACACCACCGAGACGTTGGCCGCTCGGGTGCTGGAGGCGGAACACCAGCTGTATCCGAAGGCACTTGCCGACTTTCTGCAGCAACGGACGGCACCCGGCGACACGTTTCGTCGGAGCTGAGGCCCAGCCGGTCCCGGATTCCGATGCGGTGGCTTCCGATCGGGAACAAACCTTCCATGTGTCGGTTGAGCAACAAACAGCATTCCGGTGGTGAGCCTCCGGCGTGCGCCTTTCGAAACCGGATGGTGGGAGAAACAATTGATGCGAATGTCATTGCTGCTTGCGGCTGCTGCGGCTGCCTTCACCCTTCAGGTGCCGGCCTTGGCCACACCCGCAGCGAATGGAAATGTCGTCGAAACCGCAAAGGCAGCGGGCCAGTTCACAATCCTGTCACGCGCGCTCGAGGCCAGTGGCTGGGATTCGTCACTGAAGAATGTCGAGACCGTCACCGTGCTCGCGCCGACTGACGAGGCGTTTCAGCGGCTTCCCGAAGGCACGCTGGAAACGCTGATGAAGCCGGAGAACCGCGAGCAGCTGATCGCCCTTCTTGCCTACCACATGATACCGGCAGACGCGCCCTCCTCGGCGCTGGTGGGGACCCAGGGCGAGGTTCCGACTGTCAACGGTGCACCGCTGACGGTGGACGGAACGGGTGACAGCGTGCGGATCAACGGCGCCACAGTGATCACGCCCGACGTTCGCGCCTCGAACGGCGTGATTCATGCCATCGACACGGTACTAACGCCGCCGGCCTCCGGAAACTGAGCGTGTTGGCCTGATCCGGTTCAGCGCGGCGCCATCCGGATAGCGCCATCCAGCCGCACATCCTCGCCGTTGAAGTAGGAATTGCGGCACATTTCGAGTG
The DNA here is from genome assembly GCA_046314095.1 of Thermaurantiacus sp. Classification (GTDB taxonomy): domain Bacteria; phylum Pseudomonadota; class Alphaproteobacteria; order Sphingomonadales; family Sphingomonadaceae; genus Thermaurantiacus. The sequence continues at coordinate 7,862 of JBKBXK010000003.1, forward strand.
CGAGGCTTGCATATTCCTCGGGGCTCCCGAGTCGCTTCGGAAAAGGCACGGAGGCGGCCAGCGCATCCTTCACATTCTGCGGCGCTGCCTGCAGAAGTGGGGTGTTGAAGATGCCCGGCAGGATTGTGTTCACGCGAATGCCTTCGCTTGCAAGGTCGCGCGCGATCGGCAAGGTCATGCCTACGACTCCGCCCTTGGACGCGGAGTAGGCTGCCTGGCCGATCTGCCCATCCTCTGCGGCGACACTCGCCGTATTGATGATTACCCCACGCTCCCCGAAGTCGTTGAGCGGATCGAGCGTCATCATTCCGGCCGCGGATTTCGCAATGCAGCGGAACGTGCCGACGAGGTTGATCTGGATGATCATGTTGAAGGCATCCAGCGGAAAATGCCGAATCGCGCCTGTCTGCCTGTCGCGGCTTGCCGTCTTGACGGCATTCCCGGTGCCAGCGCAGTTCACAAGCACCCGCTCCTGCCCGATTGCTGCGCGTGCTTTTTCGAATCCCGCGTCGACCGATGTTTCGTCAGTCACATCGACATGGCAGAAAACACCCTTGACCTCGGCAGCCATGGCCGTCCCCTTGTCGGCGTCACGGTCGAATATGGCGATCTTCACGCCTTCGGCCGCAAGCGCCCGCGCTGTCGCTGCGCCAAGGCCGGATGCACCCCCCGTCACGACCGCGCTCAGACCCTTCAGTTCCATGACTCTCTCCCTTGTCTCTGCATGTACTCCGTGCGGCCCGACCGCACCGATGCCAAGCCTGCAACTGTGGGAGGGCGCCTCATGTATCTGGACTCGCCGCCGTTGGCGCGCGCGCCAGCTGGCGCTCGCGAAGGGCCAGAACGATGGTCGAAGTCAGGATGACAGCGCCGCCGATCAGCGTCCATGGGCCATAGGTTTCGCCGAACAGGCTGATGCCGGCGAGCGTGATCAGCAGAAATCGCACAAAGTCATACGGCATCACGGCACTGGCGTCGGCGGCTGCAAACGCGTTGGACAGCGCAATCTGCCCAGCTGCAGCACAGGCGCCAAGCCCCAGCAGCAAAGGCCACAGCCGCTGATCCGGCCATTCCCAGAAGGGAATCGCAATCAGGATTGAAATCGGCGTCATCAGGATGAAGCTCCACGCCGCCACCGCCCGCGGGTCGTCGAGCGAGGTCAACTGCTTGATGGCCACAAGGGAAAAAGCGGTCGCCAGCGCAGAAACCACTGCCGCCCAGAGGCCCGCCGTCATGGGCTGCGTGCCTGGCTGCAACACGAGCAGCATGCCGAGGAAGCCGGCCGCGAGCGCTGCGCCGCGAATGCGGCGCACCTGCTCCCCGAGAAACAGCATGGCGCCAAGAGTTGCGAAGAGGGGTGCCGAATAGTTGATGGCGAGCACGGCCGCGAGCGGTGCGGTTGCAACCGCATAAAAGGTTGCAAATGTCGCGATCGTCCCTGAGGTGGCCCGGGTCATGTGGCCGCGCAGGCGATCGGCGCGCAGCAGGCCCGGCACGCTCAGCAGCATGGGCAACAGCCACAGGAGGCCGAACGCATTGCGCCAAACGACGATGGCGAAGGGATGCATCTCCTGCGCGAGCAGCCGGATCAGCACCCAGAGGCTGGCGAAAGCGACACAGGCAACCACCATCCACGCCGGTCCCCGGACATGGGAGGGAAGGAACGGTTGGCCGGCCGCCACGATCTCAGTGCGCGAAGTGGCGCGTGGAGGTGAAAACCATGGCAAGGCCGAGCCGGTCAGCCGCCGCGATCACCTCGCCATCCCGCATGGAGCCGCCCGGGTGGATCACCGCGGTGGCGCCCGCTTGGGCGACCGCCTCGATGCCATCGGGAAAGGGGAAGAAGGCATCGGATGCGACCGCGCTCCCAACCGTCCGCGGCTCTGACCAGCCTGCAGCGGACGCAGCGTCACGCGCTTTCCAGGCAGCTATGCGCGCACTATCGACACGGCTCATCTGCCCGGCACCGATGCCGGCAGTCGCTCCATCGCGCGCAAAGACGATAGCGTTTGACTTCACATGCCGCGCCACTTTCCAGGCAAAACGAAGATCATCCCACTCGGTCTTGGTGGGCGCGCGTGCCGTCACCACACGCTCTTCCTGCGCCAGCAGCGCATCGCGCGTCTGCAAAAGGTAACCGCCCGAGATGCTGCGAATGGCAAGGCCCGGCCGATCGGGATCAGGAAGGGGCAGCAGCAACAGGCGCAGGTTCGATTTCCGCGCAAGGACAGCGCGGGCCGCATCATCGGCACCAGGGGCAATCACGACTTCGGTGAAGAGGGCAGCAACAGCTTGGGCCGCGGCCTCGTCAAGCGGCCGATTAAACGCGACGATTCCCCCGAAGGCGGAAACAGGATCGCAGGCGAGCGCTGCGGCATGGGCCTCGGCAGGCGTGGCGCCGATTGCGACACCGCAGGGGTTCGCGTGCTTGATGATGGCAACCGCAGGCGGGCCATCGCGAAACTCCGAAATCAGGCCGAGTGCCGCTTCGGCATCGGCGAGGTTGTTGTAGCTGAGGGCCTTGCCCTGCACCGGCTCGGCCCGCGCCAACCCACCCTCCTGGCCCGGCGCGGCGTAGACGGCGGCCTGCTGGTGCGGATTCTCGCCATAGCGAAGGATGGCGAGCCTGCGGGCAGACAGCGGCAAAACCGCCGGAAATGGCGCTTCCAGCTCTGCCTCGGCCTCCGTGGAGAAAGCAAACCACGATGCGATGGCGGCATCGTAAGCGGCCGTGAGCTGGAAGGCCTTGCCGGCCAGCCGGCGCCGGGTTGCCAGAGTGAGACCACCCTCGCCCAGTTCCGCAGCGATCATGGCATAGTCCGCCGGGTCCGTCACGGCTGCCACCGACTCAAGGTTTTTGGCAGCGGAGCGAACCATCGCCGGCCCGCCAATATCGATGTTCTCGATGATCATCTCCCGCGGAGCGCAGTCCCTAACCGTCGCCTCGAAGGGGTAGAGGTTGATCACCACCATATCGATCGGACCTATGCCGGCATCGGCAGCCTCGGCTTCATGCGCCGGGCTGCCGCGCACCATCAACAGGCCGCCATGCACCACCGGATGGAGGGTTTTCACTCTACCGTCCATCATCTCGGGAAACCCGGTAAGCTCGGCAACATCGCGAACCTCGAGGCCCGCGCCGCGCAGGGCGGCGGCCGTGCCTCCGGTCGAGACGAGTTCGGCGCCATGCCTCGCCAGAGTGCTGGCGAAATCGGCCACACCGTGCTTTTCGGAGACGGACAGGAGCGCACGACGAATGGGCAGGCGGTCTGACATCAGCAACCCCGTAGAGTTCAGGACCTGCGGCGGCGACTGCTGGCCGTCGAAGACCTGGGTGACCCGCCGCGACGGAAGCTCCAGCCAATCCTTGTTTCGTCTTCCGGTCCGGTTTCAGTCTCCAGCAGGATCTGCTGGATCTCACGCACCTCCCCGTCAGCTGGCACATGCACGCTGGGCTCCACGACCACCCGGCCCGGTCGCGTCGGGAAGCTGGCGCGAAACGACCAGGCGCCGCCTGCCTGCGTCCGAACAAAGACTCCCTGCCTGTCCTGGGTGAGCACCGCCTCGCAGCCCGGCGCCAGGTGGAAGCGCACTGCAACCGGTATCCACGATGTCGAGACCAGCTTGATGCCACGCCGATGCACCACAAGGAGATCCTCGCCGCGGAAGTCGGCTCCGTCAGGGGAAAGCCAGAGCCTTCGGACATGGTCCAGCCCGAAGCGCCGGCGATAACCGTCGTGGCTTGCCTCCAGCCACTGGCCTTCGGCGTTGCCACGCAGCTCAACCAGCACTTCGCTCACGCCGCCCAGCCGACGCGGGCCAGCCCCCGTCACCCGGGTGCTGTTGGTGTCCGACAGGATGAGTGCCGAATGGGCAGCCGTTGTTCGGAGACCCTGGGCAAGCTCGGCTGGCAAATGGCGCCGCGCCGCGCCCTCCGCACTTGCTCCGAACGCTGCACCACAACACACGATCAGCGGCTGCGCGCCATCTGACAGGGTGATGGCAAGCGTGGACGCATGTGGATGGGCACTGGCGCGCGCCGGCGGTGGCGGACCAGCGTCGACTGTCACAACCGTATCCCCGGCCACCAGCCGGCGAAACCCCGATGCAGACGACGGCATCGCCTCAGGATCAAATCGGGCCCCCAGCCGCGCAATCTGCGCAGGCGACGGCTGACCGCCGTGCCAGGGCGCCGGCACGCCATCGCCCTCAGCGAGCGCCGTAAGTCCGGCGCGTACGGCTTCCAGCCGAGCCGCCAGGGGCTCCGGAAGCAACTGCCCGCGGGCCCGATGGAACGCCTCGACGAAGAGCAGCAGATCGCCGAGCTCTGCTAGGACGAGCGGACAGCGGGATGGCGTTTCTCCGACAGCGCCGATCAGCGGCGCGAGCGCGCCGTCGAAGGCAGCGATCGCAAGGTCGATACGGCTCTCATTTCCCGGCAGGATCAGGTGGCCGCCGACAAGACCGGCGAACGCGTGGGCCTGGGCAAGGCCGGGCGGGGTCCGTGGCGCCGCCCGCTCCAGGTGCCGGGTCCAGCGGGCAATCGCATTGAGCGTTGCCGAGCGGTGCACATGATCGTGGCTGGAAAGGATGAGCGGGGCATGCGCCACCGCCAACAGGATGCGCTGCCCGGTGAGTTCTGGTGCCCACGCCTCCGGCTCGTAATCCGGGTAGGTGGCAAGCCACCGCCGCGCGAGCATCTCCAGCCGGGCGAGCTCGGCCTTGCCCTGTGCGCCTGCCGCGGCAGCATCCCGTAACCAGAACCAGCCGTGCACCCAGCGCCGCCATTCCGGAGGCGCTGAAGGATCATCGATGCGCGCCTCGGCAATCGGCTGACCGAACCCGGCGTGGTACAGACGCCCCGCGCGCAAGCGGGCACCGGATTTCGGGTCGCCCGGCACCGGATCCTCCGGCACGGCCAGCAACTTGAGCGGAAACCGTCCCTTCAGCCGCAAACGGTGCAGCGGAGACTGGAAGCTCAATCGATCAAGCTGTTCGGCCAGACGCTCCGCAAGCGATGGACCGTGATGGCCTCGCTCACGCGTGAAGCGCAGGCGCTCACCGCCAACCTCGGCCCCCGTGCCCCCAGCGCGCCCACGCGCGCTCATCGCATGCCCCACACGCGCAGGCACGGCATCGCCCAGCAGCACCGGCGGGCGCACACAACATCTGGCGGTTGATGCATCCACTCTTCCCTAGACGCGAGGGCGCGAGAGGAAAAGGCTGCCCTTCGCGGGAAGTTGGTCAGCTGCGTGCAAGTCGCGCGGCAGCAGCCACGCGGATCGCTCGCCGGCGCTCATCGTCGGCTGTGGGCCATGCCGCAATCTCTTCGGTTGTGCGGCCGCAGCCGATGCAGAGCCTGACACCGGACCGACGCCTCAGTTTGCAGATGTCGCGGCATGGCGACGGGATGCTGCGCGGCTTTGGAGAAGCGGGCCCGTCCATCGGCTGCCGATGCTGTCTTTCGCCCGTCATGGAAAGGGGGCATGTGGCCGCCCATGATCGGATTTGACCGCCGCCAACTCCTGGTAGGTCTGGCCGCCGGCCTCGGAGCCCCTGCCCTGCTCAATCGGTCCCGCGCGCAGGGGGCGCCATTCATCGACAACCCATTTCAGCTTGGCGTTGCCGCGGGCGACCCCGACCAGCGTGGCTTCGTCATCTGGACGCGGCTCGCCCCGCGCCCCATGGATCCCGACCGTGGCCTTCCACCGCGCCCGATTCCGGTGCGCTTCGAAGTGTCGGAAAGCCCCAACTTCGGGCGACTGGTGGCCGAGGGCGAGACGGTGGCCCGCCCGGAGCTGGGGCACAGCGTGCATGTGACTCTCGACGGCCTTCGGCCGGACCGGGTCTATCATTATCGCTTTGTCGCCGGCGGCGAACGTTCGCCCGTCGGCCGTGGGCGTACGCTTCCGACAGATGCGGCAGACGTCGCAGAGGTCAGACTTGGCGTGGCCGGCTGCCAGGACTGGCAGGGCGGCCTCTACACGGCGTTCCGGCACCTCGCGCGCGAGGAGTGTGACGCCATATTTCACTATGGCGACTATATCTACGAATATGGCGCACGCGCCGGTGTCTTCAGCTTCGGTATGGGCGAGACGATCCCCACCGTCCGGCGGCACGAAGGTCCGGAGGTGATGAGCCTCGACGACTATCGTCGCCGCTACAGCCTCTATCGCGCCGACCTCGACCTTCAGGCGGCGCATCATTCGGCCTGCTTTCTGTGCAGCTACGACGACCATGAGATTGTCAACAACTGGGTCGCAGACCGGGTGGTGCGCAACGAAGTGCCGCCAGAGGTGTTCAGGCTGCGCCGGGCAGCCGCCCTGCAGGCCTGGTATGAGTTCATGCCGGTGCGCGCGGACGCCTTTCCCGATGCCGGCACCTCCGGCCCGTGGCGCGCCTATCGCTGGGGTCGGCTGCTCGACGCGCGCCTGCTGAACACAAGGCTCTACCGCACGCCGCAGCCGTGTGGCGACGTGTTCGGATCCATGTGCCCTGAAGTGCGCGACCCCCGGGCGGACGTGCTCGGCCGTGCGCAGGAAGACTGGCTGGTGAATGGTCTCACCCGGTCGAACGCCACCTGGAATGCGTTGCTGCAGCAGGTGATGATGATGGATATCGACCGGGCCCGGCGCGAAGCCCGCGGCATCAACACCGACAGCTGGGCGGGCTATCTGGTGCCGCGGGACAGGCTTCTTGACCGGCTCCGGAAAGTGCCCAACCTCGTAGTGCTGACCGGCGACGAGCATCAGCACTGGGCGGGTGAGGTGCGCCGTTCGGGCGCGGACCCGGCGACGCCGGCCCGCGCGGTCGAGTTCGTGACCACGTCCATTTCCTCAGGTTCCGACGGTCCGGGCGAGCGGGCCGAGCATGCAGCCGTCCTGTCGCGGAACCCGCAGGTGAAATATGTGCGCGATGAGCGCGGCTATGCGCTGATGACCGTCCGGCCCGATGCTTGGGAGGCCGAGTTCAAGGTCGTCGACACGGTACGCGCAGTTGGCGGGACGCTTTCCACCCACGCCCGCTTCCGGGTGCCTGCCGGCCGCGCGGCGCTCGAACGGGCTTAACGGCGCGCGACGACCTCGACCGTCACGTCGGTGAAGCCGGCTGCATGCAGCGGCAGTTCGAAGGCGCGTGCGAGGGCCTTGTTCCCTGCGTCATCGGCCTGCCGCAACAACTCGGGGTTCCGGGCGCCCTGCAGAACCGCTTCGCGGGCCGCGGCGCGGTTCGCCTCGTCCAGCCGCGCTTCGGCCCCCATCAGCTGAGGCAGCAAGCCGATCTCGCGAAACTCCTGGATTCGCGCGGGGTCGATTTCCGGGCCGAGGAGTTGCAGCGGCGGTCGGCGAACGATCAGCTGCTGCGCCTCTCCATCCCAGTCGAGATCCCCGTCGTCGATCGCAGACAGGTCAATCGCGTAGCGGACAACGCCAGGCACCAGCATCGTCTTCCGCGCCGTGCCGATCACCCTGTCCTGGCGAGACGCAATCGTTCCGATCAGCCCCACCGACAGCACCACCAGTTTCTCCTCGCGCTGCAACGTGGAAAGAGTCGTCTGGATCAGCGTTTCGGGCGGAGGGCCGCGAACCAGCTCGACGACGGCATCGCTGGTCTTGCGTGGGATCGTGGGCACGACCAGCACAACCGCAAGAACAAGAGCCAAAAGCGCGCCGGCGAGAATCAGCGGGCGGGTCATGCAGCAAGCATCCAGCTGTCGCCGATGCTCTGAACGCGCGCCCGCGCGGAGAGGTCGATGAGGTGCGCAAGCACGGAGCGGCCGGCAGCGGGCCAGAGCCGCCGATCGACTCCCTGGTACATGCGTTCGACCATCTTCGGAATTTCCTGCGGCCCACCCGCCAGAAGCGCCAGGATTTGCGCCTCGCGCTGCCGCCGGTGGGCGATGAGATGTCGCGTCCAGCGTTGCGGCTCCGCAACCGGTGCCCCGTGTGTCGGGTAGTAGACCCGATCATCGCGCCGCAGCAGCTTCTCAAGCGAGGCCATGTAGGCGGCCATGTCGCCATCCGGCGGAGCCACCACCGTGGTCGACCAGCCCATCACATGATCGCCGGTGAAGAGCGCCTTCTCTTCCTCAAGCGAGAAGCAGAGATGGTTGGAGGTGTGGCCGGGCGTGTGGACGGCCGTGAGCGTCCATCCACCGCCGGAGACCGACTCGCCGTCGGTGAGCACCCGATCGGGCGCGTAGCCCGGATCGAAGCCGGCATCCGCTCGCGGGCCGTCATCTGCCAGCACAAGCTGCGTGCAGCCAACCACCGGAGCGCCTGTCGCAGCTGCCAGGGGAACGGCGGCGGGGGAATGATCGAGGTGCGTGTGGGTCACGAGGATGTGGGATACGCGCTCGCCCGCAACTGCTGCCTTCAGGGCGGAAAGATGCTTGGGGTCGTCGGGTCCCGGGTCGATCACCGCAACCGTGGCTTGGCCGACGATGTAGGTGCCGGTGCCCGTGAAAGTGAACGGCGAGGGATTGCGCGCAAGCACCCGACGAACCAGGGGCGACAGCCTCTCGCTAAGCCCATAGGGTGCTTTCTCGACAAGTGACTCGAAGCCAGAAGTCATGTCAGGCATGTAGAGGCGCAAGCCTGCGTGGCCAACCGTGGTCGGTCCGCGGAACAGCGGACTGCCAGGGCTGGCCCGCTGCTGCCTAGTTGCTCTGCCGCCTGAAAAAGGGCGGAATGACCGTCGGGTCGTCGCGTTGCTCTTCGGCCTCCTCCGGCTCGGGCGCCAGGGTCTCGACGGTCTTTGGCTCCTCCTTCGGCGGCCGTGAACGGTTCAGGAGGCGCTGAAACAGGGTCGGCCGCGGCTCGGAACCACCGGCCGACTCGGCCTCGAGTTCCGCCTCCGGCTCGGGCTCCGGCAAGTCGAGGAACGGAAGCTCCGTGACGTTGTCAGCCGTCGCAACCTCGATCTCATCCGTCTCGTGCTGGATGACTGGTGCAGCTTCCTCCTCAGCCACCGCATCGGGGGCGAGGTCCGCCTCCTCATCCTCTGCGCCGGCACGCGGAACTCCAGCGGTCCGCATCTCGGCAACGATGCGCCGGATGCCATCGGCTGGTCCGCCGGACGGCGGCATTCCGGGTGGCACGGGACCACCCGCCGGCGGTGTCGGCTCGTCTTCGGGGGGCAGTTCGCCGGCACCCGGCGCAGCCCGGCCGAGACCCGGCACCGCCGGGGTTCCGAGCCGTCCGCCGAGGCCCAGGCCGGTCGCAGGGACCGCCAGCGGCGGCGTCTGCGGGCGCTGCGTCACCGTCTCGGTGCCGAGGCCGGGAATCGCGCCCTGCTGACCCTCGATGCCGGTCGCCACCACAGAGATGCGGATCCGGCCGTCAAGATCGTCGTTGAAGGCGGAGCCGACGATGATGTTGGCATCAGGATCAACCATCTCCCGGATGTATTGCGCGGATTCCTCCACTTCCATCAGCCCCAGATCCTCGCCGCCGGTGATGTTGATGATCACGGCCTTGGCGCCCCGCAGGCTCACCTCGTCGAGCAGCGGATTGGCGACTGCCTTTTCGGCTGCCTCGATGGCGCGGCGGTCGCCGGAGGCCTCGCCAGTCCCCATCATCGCGCGGCCCATTTCGCTCATGACCGTGCGCACATCGGCGAAGTCGAGATTGATGAGCCCCGGCAGGGTCATCAGGTCGGTGATGCCCTTCACGCCCTGGTTCAGCACCTCGTCGGCCATCTGGAAGGCCTGGCGGAACGTGGTCTGCTGGTTGGCGATGAGGAACAGATTCTGGTTGGGGATGATGATGAGGGTGTCGACATGGCGCTGCAGCTCGGTGATCCCGGTCTCCGCCATGCGCATGCGCTTCAGCCCCTCGAAGGCGAAGGGCTTGGTGACAACGCCGACTGTCAGCACGCCGCGCTCGCGGGCCGCGCGTGCAACAACGGGTGCTGCCCCGGTGCCGGTGCCTCCACCCATTCCGGCGGTGATGAAGCACATGTGGCACCCCTCGAGCGCCTGGTCGATCTGTTCCATGGCCTCCTCGGCGGCGGCCGCGCCGATCTCCGGCCGCGCTCCAGCCCCGAGGCCCTGGGTGATGCGAAGGCCAAGCTGGATGCGTGTCTCGGCGGGCGAGGCCGCAAGCGCCTGGGCGTCGGTGTTGGCGACCACGAAGTCGACGCCGGTGAGGCCGCCGGCAATCATGTTGGCAACAGCATTGCCGCCGGCGCCACCTACGCCAAAGACGGAGATCCGCGGTCGGAGCTCAGTGAGGCTCGGGCGAACGAAATCGAAGCTCATCTTGGGTTCCTCCTGGGGCTTGCGCGGAGCGGCGGGGCGGTGCTGGTCAAGGATGTCAAAGGGCATCAGAACTGCTTTCTGAGAGTGGAGAGGAGACGGCGAAGAGTGCCCTGACGGGCGGAGATGGAATCAGCGGCACCGGAGAAGCTGCCGCCGAGACGAGCGAGATCGAGCCTGGGCCGGGCGCCATGCAGAACCAGGCCGGACAGCGTGGCGAAGGCGGCGCCGGAATGTGGATCCGGCAGGCCGACTAGGCCGCGCGGACGGCCGATGCGCACATTGCGGGAAAGCGCCATACCGGCGAAATCGGCCACTCCGCGAAGTTCCGCGCCGCCACCGGTCAGCACCACCTGGGTCCCGGCTGGACCGGTGAAGCCCAGCGTCTCGAGGAGATCGCCCACGTCCGCCAGAATCCGGTCAAGCCGGGCACGAATCACCGCAATCAGCTCGGCGCGCGGTATCCGTCGCCCGTCCGCGACCTCTTCCGGATCAAGCGGCGGAATCTCGATCATGTCGTGATTGTCGCGCGGAACAGCCGTTGCTGCCCCGTGCAGCGTCTTCAGACGCTCGGCGACGGAGCGGGAGGTGGCGAAGCTCGCGGCGATGTCGGAGGTAATGTCGGCAGCACCCACGGGCAGCGCGTGCAGCGCGGCCAGCATGCCGCCACCGTGCAGCGCGACAGTGGTCACGCCGGCCCCGATCTCGACTACGGCAACGCCAAGCTCACGCTCTTCGTCGTTGAGGACAGCGGCCGACGCAGCAACGCCCGAGGCGACGATCGCCTCCACATCGAGATGCGCATTGCGCACAGCAAGATCGAGGTTGCGGCAGGGCGGCGTCGCAGCGGAGACGACGTGGATATCAACGCCAAGCTGGTTGGCATGGAAGCCGCGGGGATTGGTGACCCCGTCAAGGCCGTCAACCGTGTAGAGCGTAGGCTCGGCATGCAGCACCGTCCGCCCGCCCTGGCGGATGCCGGCCTCGATCCGCTGCCGTCCTGCCGCAAGCAGCGCCATCATGTCATCGTCGGAGATACGGTGCCCCGCGATGTCTATCTCGACGGAGGCGACATCGCTTTCGAGTCCGCCGGCGGAGATGTTGACAAGCACCGACTCGATCTCGAGCCCGGCGCCTTTTTCCGCCTGCATCATTGCTGCACGGATGGCGGCCTCGGTCTTCTCCATGTCGGCGACGAGTCCGCGCTTGACGCCCCCGCAGGCGCGCACACCTGCGCCGAGGACACGGGGCGGGCCGTCTCCCTCGACGGCCGCGATGAGGGCCGCCACCTTGGCGCTGCCAACGTCGAGCGCGGCGATCACGCGATCGCCGCGACTGCGCAGAAGGCTCCCTGGGGAAAGGGCGGCGACGGCCATCAGGCAATCTCCCCCTGCGCCGGTTCCCGCTGCTGCATGTGCATGGCCGGGTCGGCGCGCGCTGCCCCGGTTGCCTCGGCGCGGCGGCGCGCCTCGGCCTCCTCCCGCGCGCGGCGGCGGGCCTGGTCCTGCGCTTCGGGAGACAGTCGGACGACCAGCCGATCCGGAACCCGCAAATCAAGGCGCAAAAACCCCTGACCGCGCAGGGGCTGCTCGCGATCGAGTGCCGCGAAGCGACGAAGCGCGCTTGCAGCCGCCTCACCTTCAGGCAGGCTCACGGTCTCGCCCGTGGCCAGCCGCAGGTCCCAGCGCCGCTCTCCGACGCGGACTGCCGCAAGCGTCGCTTCGGCCAGATGGGGCTCGGCGCGCAGCATCTCCAGAAGCGCCCGTGCTTCCCGATTGGCGCCCGTGCCCACCAGCAGCGGCAGGTGGCGATACGTCCCCACATCCGCCACCGGCAGCGGCTCGCCGGCCACGTCAATGACTTTCAGTTCGCCACGGTGCTGCCAGACCGCGACTGGCACGCGTTCGGTAAGCTCCACTTCCACGGTATCGGGCCAGCGCCGTGTCACCCGCGCACTTTCCACCCACGGAAGAGCTTCAATCCGGGCGCGAATCTGCGTGAGGTCGAGTGCAAGCAGCGCATCCGTCCCGTCATCGAGGACTGCGGCATAGACGGACAGGCGATCCTGCTGGCGGTTGCCCACGACCTGCACCTGCCGCGCAGTAAAGCCCGCCCGAGCCGAGGCTGCGAGCATTTCGTCAGCCGCCCGATGATGCAGGCCGACGGCCGCCGCCCAGGCGCCGAACGTCGCAAGCAAAAGGCCCCCGCCTCCCCAGATCAAAAAAGTCCACAGGCGGCGAGGCGGCACCGGCAAGGCGACCGGCTCCGGCGGAGTGGCGCTGGCCCGCCGCCTGGAGGGCGTCCGGCCCGCCGATGCTTTTCGGCCGCTCAAGGCGCCGCCTCCACCGCACGGTCGAGGATGGTCTGCACCAAAGTGTCGTAGGAGATGCCTCTTGCCGCAGCCTGTTCGGGCACCAGCGAAAGCGGCGTCATGCCCGGCTGGGTGTTGATCTCGATGAAGAACAGCCCGTCGGCCCCTCGCGCCTCGTCCCAACGGAAATCGGACCGCGAGACACCTCTGCAACCGAGCACCCGGTGCGCGGTGACGGCATGCGCCTGCATGGCGGCCGCGACGGCTTCCGGGAGCTCGGCCGGGCAGATATGCGTCGTCAGGCCGTCGGTGTATTTTGCGTCATAATCATAGAAGCCTGATTCCGGCACCAGTTCGGTCACCCCGAGCGCCTCGGCGCCAAATCCGGTCTCCAGCACGGAGACCGTCAGTTCGCGGCCTGGCACGTAAGTTTCTGCGAGAAGCTCGTGGTAGCGCCGCCAGGGGCCATCAGCGCTACGCAGGATTGGCTGACCCCAGTTGCTGTCTTCGGCGACAATGGCGACCCCGACGCTCGATCCCTCGTTCGCGGGCTTCAGCACATAAGGCCTTGGAAGTGGATCGCCCGCAAACAGGCTTTCCGAGGAGACAAGCCGACCCTCCGGGACAGGCACGCCGTGCGGGGCAAGGATCGTCTTTGTCAGTTGCTTGTCGATGGCGAGCGCAGAGGCCGTGAGACCTGAATGGGTATAAGCCAGCCCGAGGAGATCGAGCAGGCCCTGAACGGTCCCGTCCTCGCCCGGGGTGCCGTGGAGCGCGTTGAAGACCACGGCCGGGGCGGTCTCGAGCAGCCGTTCCGAAAGCCGGCGGCCCGCATCCGGTGCCGCCCCCATGTCCAGCGTCGAGACCTGGTGGCCGAGGCGGTCGAGAGCCTCCGCAATCCCGCGCCCCGACACGAGGCTGACTGCTCGTTCGGAGCCCCAGCCCCCCATGAGAACGGTCACCCGCATGCCGGTTGCCCCACGCGGCGGATTTCCCATTCGAGCCTGACACCGGTCGCGGCCAGCACGCGTGCGCGCACCTCCTCTCCCAGCGCCTCGATGTCGGCCGCTGTTGCACCCCCAAGGTTCAGAAGAAAATTCGCGTGCTTGTCAGACACCTGGGCGTTGCCGACACGCAAGCCCCGGCAGCCGGCGGCATCGACCAGCTCCCATGCCCGATGCGGACCCGGCGGGTTCTTGAAGGTGGAGCCGCCGGTGCGCGAGCGCAGCGGCTGCGATGCTTCGCGCTCGGCGGCAATGCGATCCATTTCGGCAGCGATCCTTGCCCGGTCGCCAGGCACACCGCGGAAGCGCGCCTCGACGACCACGGCGCCATTGGGCACGGCAGCCTGGCGATAGGAAAAACCGAAGCGCGCAGCCTCCCAGACCTCCACCACTCCTTCCCGTGTCACGAGCGTGGCATCCACGAGAGTGTCAGCCACCTCGCGGCCATAGGCGCCGGCGTTCATTGCGACGGCCCCGCCAACGGTTCCGGGAATGCCGCGCAGGAACTCGAGGCCGGAAAGCCCGGCATCGCGTGCCGCCGTCGCAACCGTGATCCCCATCGCCGCCGCGCCCGCACACAGGATCCCGCCCTCCACCGAGATCTGCGCAAGTGCCTTCGGCAGCCTGACGCTCAGACCCGGGACGCCGCCGTCGCGCACGATCAGGTTGGAGCCGACACCAACCGCGAAGAGCGGCACCTCCGGCGGCAGCGCGGCAACGACCGCAGCCAGATCGGCCACGTCGGCCGGCTGGAACAGCGCCTCTGCTCGCCCGCCGCATCGAAACCAGATGAAATCGGCAAAGGATGCGCCCGGCTCCGTGCACCCGCGCGCCAGTGCCAGCGCCTCGATGAGGGGCTCGGTCACGGCCATCACGCGGCAAGGCTTCCGATTGAGGGCGCGATGTTCGCCGCCCAGCGGGTGATGTCACCGGCGCCGAGGCAGATCACCAGGTCGCCCGGGCGCAGCACTCCCCCAAGCACGGCATGGAGTGCCGCCTCGTCTTCGACCGTCCGTACGTCGCGATGGCCGGATTTTCGCAAAGCCTCGGCCAGCGCCAGGTGACTCACGCCTTCGATCGGGGCCTCGCCGGCCGGATAGACGGGCGTGAGGATAACCGTATCGGCGTCGTTGAAAGCCGAGCGCCATTCGTCGAACAGATCGCGCAGGCGCGTGAAGCGATGTGGCTGGACGACCGCGATCACGCCGCCACGAACGCCCTCTCGGGCCGCCGCGAGAACCGCCCGTACTTCCACGGGGTGATGGCCATAGTCGTCGATCACCGTCACAGGCTCGGCGTCAGTCGGGATCTCTCCGACCTTTGTGAAGCGTCGCTTGACACCGCCAAAGCGGCGAAACCCCTCGGCGATTTCGGCATCCGAAAGGCCAAGCTGGGTCGCTACCGCAACCGCTGCGAGCGCATTCTCGACATTGTGCCGGCCCGGCATCGGCAGCTCGAGGCCGGTGATGGACCGCTCATGCCCGGCCTGGTCACGCACCACCACGTCGAACCGGCTGCCGCCCGGCACCGGCTCGACATGCAGGCCCCGGATGTCGGCCTGAGCC
Source organism: Thermaurantiacus sp. (assembly GCA_046314095.1). Taxonomy (GTDB): domain Bacteria; phylum Pseudomonadota; class Alphaproteobacteria; order Sphingomonadales; family Sphingomonadaceae; genus Thermaurantiacus. Next base: position 22,997 of record JBKBXK010000003.1, read on the forward strand.
GAGAAGCCATAGGTGGTGATGCGGCGATCGGAGACGTCGCCGATCATGGCCTGCACCTCCGGATGATCCAGGCAGAGGATCGCAGCCCCGTAGAAGGGAACCTTGGCGACGAACTGGCGAAAGGCCGCGCGCGCGGCGTCAAAGCTGCCATAATGATCGAGATGCTCGGGATCGATGTTGGTCACGATCGCAAGCGTGGGTGGCAGGCGCAGGAAGCTGCCGTCGCTTTCGTCGGCCTCGACGACCATCCATTCGCCTGCTCCGAGCCGCGCGTTGGAGCCGTAGCTGTTGATGATCCCGCCATTGATCACCGTCGGGTCCAGTCCTCCCGCATCGAGAAGCGCCGCCACCATCGACGTGGTGGTTGTCTTGCCGTGCGTGCCGGCGACCGCGACGGTCGATTTCAGCCGCATCAGTTCGGCAAGCATCTCCGCGCGACGCACCACCGGAATGCGCCGGGCAAGCGCCGCCTCCACCTCCGGGTTGCCTGGCCGGATTGCGGTCGAGATGACCACAACCGCGGCCTCGCCGAGATTCTCCGGCGCATGGCCGATCGCGACGGGAATGCCCTTCTCCCGCAGCCCTTTCACCACATAGCCCTCGGCAACGTCGCTCCCTTGAACGCGGAAACCGAGATTGGCCATGACCTCGGCAATCCCCGACATGCCGATCCCGCCGATGCCCACGAAGTGCACCGGGCCGACCTCGCGCGTGAACCCGCGCGCAAGGCCCTCGCGCCGTCCGGTGTTGCGGTCGTTGGCGGGTGCGGCGCTCATGCCGCGCGCTCCATGCGCGCCTCGACGAGATCGGCGAGGCGGCCCGCTGCATCGGGCATGCCTGCCGCTCGCGCTGCGGCCGCAGCTGCTGCCAGCGCCTCAGGCGATGCCATGAAGCCGGAGAGGCGCGCCAACAGGGCTTCTGGAGTGAAGGCCGCTTCGCGCAGCATGAGTCCGGCCCCGGCGGTCACGAACGGCCCGGCATTGGCGGCCTGATGATCGTCGGTCGCGGCCTCGAACGGCACGAGGATCGCCGGCCGGCCGATAACGCCCAACTCCGCCATGGTCGATGCGCCCGACCGGGCGATGACAAGATGCGCCGCGCCCATGCGCTCCGGCATGTCTGTCATGTAGATGGCGCACTCCGCTGCAACGCCTGCCTTGGCGTAGGCAGCCTTCACGTCGGCCAGATCCTCGTCTCGACATTGCTGCACGACATGGAGCCGCCGCCGCTGCGCGTCCGGAAGGCTGGCGATCGCCTCTGGCACGACGCGGGACAGGATGCGCGCACCCTGGCTGCCACCAACCACCAAGATCCGAAAGGGGTCGCCGGCCCGCGGAACTGCAAAGCCTTGCTCGCGGGCTTTGAGCACCGCGGCCCGCACCGGGTTTCCGGTCAACACCGCACGGGCCCGCGCGCCTGCATCGAGGCGCGCCGTTTCGGCGTAGGAGAGGGCGATTGCGCTGACCCGACCCGCCAACAGGCGGTTGACTCTGCCGAGCACGGCATTCTGTTCGTGCAAAATGCTCGGCACGCGGGCGGACACGGCCGCAAGCAGCGATGGAAGTGCGGGATAGCCGCCGAAGCCAACCACCGCGCCGGCAGCGCCGGCCTCAAGATGCGCCTTGGCCTCGGCCCGGCCACGAAGGATGGTGCCCATTGCCCGCAGCCACGCGACCGGATTGATGCCGCCGGGCGATGCCGCAGCGATCTCCTTGCGTGGAACGCCCTCGAAAAGGCCGGGAAAGCGCAGCCCGCGCGCGTCGGAGAGAAGGCTCACCTTGTGTCCACGCCGCAGCAACTCCCCGGCAAGCGCATCGGCAGGCACCATGTGCCCTCCCGTGCCGCCGGCGGCGAGGACGACATGCCGGCCGCCACTCATGCCGGCTTTGCCCGCAG
>JBKBXK010000004.1:0-24317 GCA_046314095.1 Thermaurantiacus sp.
AGTTCCTGCACGACTGCCTGCACACGGCTGCCCCGCATCCCGACGCACGCACCGACCGGGTCGATCGAGCTGTCATGGCTGAGTACGGCAATCTTCGCCCGACTCCCCGGATCACGCGCACAGGCCTTGATCTCGATGACTCCGTCATAGATTTCCGGCACCTCCTGAGCGAACAGCTTCTTCATGAACTCGGGATGCGCCCGGGAGAGAAAGATCTGCGGGCCGCGATTTTCGCGCCGCACCTGCGTGATGTAGGATCGCACCCGGTCGCCGACGCGCAGCATTTCGCGCGGGATCTGCTGATCCCGACGGATCACGCCCTCGGCACGGCCCAGATCGACAACGATGTGGCCGAACTCCACGCGCTTGACCACGCCCGTGATGATCTCGCCCTGACGATCCTTGTATTCCTCGTACTGCCGCTCGCGTTCGGCGTCGCGCACCTTGGTCACGATCACCTGCTTGGCAGCCTGGGCCGCGATCCGTCCGAACTCGATGGGTGGCAGCGGGTCGACGATGAAGTCGCCGACCTTGGCCTCCGGATCGAGGTGGCGCGCATCCGCAGGGCTGACCTGTTTGAAGCTGTCCTCCGGCGTCTCCACCACCTCGAGCACCCGCCAGAGCCGCAGATCGCCCGAGCGCGGATCGATCTTGGCGCGGATATCGTTTTCAGCGCCGTAGCGGGCGCGCGCGGCGCGCTGGATTGCTTCTTCCATCGCCTCGATCACAATCATGCGATCGATCGATTTCTCCCGCGCGACTGCATCTGCGATGGCAACCAGCTCGGCCTTGTTCGCTGCGATTCCACTCATCTCAGTTCGTCCCGTTCATGTCGGCGGCCGCATCATCGGCCATCTCGTCCTCGATCTCGTCGGCTCCCGCCGGGTCCAGCGTGGGGCTGGCCTTGAGCAGCGCATCCGTCAGCAGCAGCTTGGCGTTGCGCACCGCGGCAAATGGCAGGCAGGCACGCGTGCCATCCTCCAGCCGCAGGCATACCGCCTCGCCATCGATACCATCGAGCGCCCCCTGAAAGCGCTTGCGTGAACTTCCGCCCCAGTCGATTGCCTCGGCCAGCTCGAGCCGGGCCAGGTGGGGCCGATACCGCTCGAAATCCTCCAGCCGAGTGAGCGGACGGTCAATGCCGGGGGACGAGACCTCGAGGCTGTAGCCGTGCGGGATCGGATCGGCGGCGTCGAGGACCGGTGAGAGGCGCCGCGACAGCGCAGCACACTGATCGATCGTCATCTGTCCCGTCGCCGGATCCTCCGCCATCACCTGCAGCACCGACGCCTGGTTGCCGCCCATCAGCCGCACGCGCACCAGCCGCAGGCCGCCGGCTTCGACCGCGGGCTCCAGCAATCGCACCAGTTCGGCTTCCGTTGTCATGCGCGACTTCGCTCCTCAGATATGATCGGGCAAGTGGCCGCCCGACCCGCGGCAGTCCTGCCGCAGGTTCCTTTCAGACGTCAGACTGTCGGGAACACACCATGTATATGCGCTGGCACAAGCGCCGGCAAGACAGCGCCATCCAAAAAGCCGCAGCAGTTGCGTGCCCCGGCGAGCGCGGGCAAAGGCCGCGCCCATGTCGTTGCGTGCGCCAGCTCCCGCGTTCATCACGCTTGCCGTTCCAAAGGGGCGGATCCTTGGTGAGGCCCTCCCCCTGCTCGCGGCCGCCGGCCTCAATCCGGACCCTTCACTGGCCGACGACAGCAGCCGTGCACTACGCTTTCTCACTGCCGACCCGGACGTATCGGTGATTCGCGTCCGCTCCTTTGATGCCGCAACCTTCGTGGCTTTTGGCGGGGCACAGCTGGGGGTCGTCGGCAACGACGTGGTCGCCGAGTTTGGATATTCCGAGCTGTATGCACCCCTTGATCTCGGGATCGGCCGCTGTCGCCTTGCAGTTGCCGCCCCGCGCGGCGAGGCGCTCCCCTTCGACCGGCTCAGCCATGTGCGGGTGGCCACCAAATACCCGGAACTGACGCGTGCCCATTTTGCCGCACGCGGAATTCAGGCCGAGTGCGTGAAGCTCAACGGCGCGATGGAGCTTGCGCCGGCGCTGGGGCTTGCGCCACTGATCGTGGACCTCGTCTCGACCGGCCGCACGCTTGCCGAAAACGGGCTGGAGGAGCGGGAGACGATCCTCGAGGTAAGCTCGCGGCTGGTTGTGAATCGCGTCGCCTTCAAGACCGATGGCCGTGTGACCGCGCTTGTCGAACGTTTCCGGGCCGCGGTCGCCGCGCCGGCCCATGCCGCGTGATGCAGCGGCTTTCGACACAACAGCCTGATTTTGCAGCTCGGTTTCAAGCGCTTGTCGCCGACACGCGGGAGGGTGAAGCCGAGGTCTCGGCAGATGTGGCTGCCATTGTCGCGCGTGTGCGGGAGGAGGGTTTCGCTGCTGTCGCCGACCTGACCCGACGCTTCGATGGCCTTGAAATCCACGAGGACAGCGTCGCGATCGACGATGAGGAACGGCGCACGGCAGCGGCCCGCGTGCCGGACGATGTGCGTGCCGCGCTGACACTTGCAGCGGACCGGATCGCCGCCTTTCACGCGTTGCAACGCCCGGCCGACGGCGCGCACGAGGACAGCACCGGGACCCGCGCCGGCTGGCGCTGGACCCCGGTTGCCAGGGCTGGCCTCTATGTTCCCGGCGGGCGGGCGGCCTATCCGTCGTCGCTGTTGATGAATGCCATTCCGGCAAAGGTCGCCGGCGTGCCGGAGCTTGTCATCTGCACGCCGACGCCCGGCGGCACCCTCGATCCACTGGTGATGCTCGCCGCTCAACTTGCGGGCGCCACCCGCATGTTCCGGATTGGCGGAGCGCAGGCAATCGCAGCCATGGCCTATGGAATCGCGCCGGTCCCGGCCTGCGACGTGATCGTGGGGCCGGGGAATGCTTGGGTGGCGGAGGCCAAGCGCCAGCTTTACGGGACGGTCGGAATCGACATGGTGGCCGGGCCGTCCGAGATCCTTGTCATTGCCGATGCGAGCGCGCGCGCGGACTGGATCGCCGCCGACCTCCTCTCGCAGGCCGAACATGACCCGCTGGCGCAGGCGTTGCTGATCACCGATTCATCCACCCTGGCCGATGCGGTTGACGCCTGGATCGAGCGCCTGTTGCCGAGGCTGTCGACAGAGACCGCGGCGCGGGCCAGCATCGCGCGCTATGGTACGACCATCCTGGTCGAAGATCTGGGTGCCGAGGCCCCGGCGCTGGCCGATGCACTGGCCGCGGAGCATCTCGAGTTGCTGGTGGCCGAGCCGGCGCCGTTTCTGGCCGCGATCCGCAACGCCGGCTCGGTGTTCATTGGCCCCTACACGCCCGAGCCGATCGGCGACTATGTCGGCGGCCCGAACCATGTGCTCCCGACCGGCCGGCGCGCACGCTTTTCGGGTGGCCTCGGCGTGCATCACTTCATGAAGCGCACCACGTGGCTGGAGGCGGGCCCGGCGGGTTTTGCAGCACTGGGAGAGGCTGCTGCGACACTGGCCGATGCCGAGGGCCTCCCGGCCCATGCGCTTTCGATCCGGATCCGGAAGGACCTCTAACCGGCGCGGCGAGCGGTCACCCGCACGGTCACCGGCACCGGGAATGCAACCCAGCGGCCGGGCGCGTCGGATTGCATGCCGATGCCGAAGGCGCGCCTGTCCAGACGGGTCTGCCCCTGCATCACCGCCTGGTTTCCGCTGATGACAAGCCGGAAGGGCAGTTCGACCGGGACCGAGCGCCCCCTCAGAGTCAGCGTTCCGCGGGCGAGATACTGGTTCGGACCTGTCTGGGAGATCGACTGGCTCACGAACCGCGCGGTAGGCGAGGCGCGGGTGGCGAACCAGTCCTCGCCGGACAGCGAGGCGTTGACCGTCCGGTCGCCGGTGGTTGCGCTGCCGAGATCGATCGTCACGTCCGCCATTGCCTGGGCGAGATTGTCGGGGTCGAAGTTGATGCGCGCCTGAAAGCGCTCGAACCGGCCCTCGACCGCCCGATTGTTCCAGACCGAGGAGAAGCCGATGCTGCTTTCGGCCGGCACGACCTGCCACTGGGCGGCCGAAACCGGAACAGCAAGAAGGACGGCACAGATGGGCGCAACAAGGCGGGCGATCGTCATGTCTTCATCCCCTCAGCCTTGCTCTCAGCCTTGCCCTCAGCCTTGCCTCGGGCGCAGCAACGGGATCATCCGCGCCAGCACATCGTCGCGGTCGAGAAAATGATGCTTCAGCGCACCCGCCACGTGCAGCACCAACAGCGCAACGGCGACCCATGCCATCACCTCATGCGCATTTCCGAATGCCTTCGACAGCTCCTCCGATGTCGGCACCGGCAGGTTGGGCCATTGGAACAGGCCGAACCAGAAGGTCGGAAAGCCGAGCGGGGAGGCGGACGACATCAGCCATCCCGTCATGGGAAGGCCGAGCATCAGGACATAGAAACCGCCATGCGTGACGCGCGCCAGTCGCCGCTCGTTCACCGTCATGTGCGCAGGAAGCGGCGGAAAGCCTTCGCGCACCCGAAGTGCAAGGCGGACCACCGCGAGCGTGAGGACGGTAAGCCCGACCGACTTGTGCAGCTGGACGAGCTGGAATCCGAGATCGCGCAAGGCCGGATCATCCGCGTTGAACAGATCCTCCAGAAAAAAGCCCGCACCGAGATTCGCGAGAATCATCAGGGCCATCACCCAGTGCAACACAATGGCAGCCCGGCTGTAGGGGCTGCGCGCAATCGCCGTCACTGCTTCTGGAACTCCGCCTCGATGATCAGCTCGACCTCGTCACCGATTCCCGGCGCATAGACCGTCGACCCGAACTCGGAGCGCTTGATCTTGCCGCTCGCGGAAAAGCCGAGCGTTGGTACGTTGGTAAAGGGATTGGGCATCGCAGCGTTCAGCCGGACATCGAGCGTCACCGGGCGGGTGACGCCCAGGAAGGTAAGCTCTCCAGTCATCTGCCCCGTGGTGGCGCCTGTGGCGCGCAGTGCCGTTGACCGGAAGCGGATTTCCGGATGCTCCTTCGCCATGAGGATTTCCTCGGCGATTTTCTGGTCGAAGTTGGTCTTGTCGGCAAACGGGAAGTCCGTGCGGACGGACTTCGGATCGATCGTCACCTGCACCGAAGAACGGGTCGGATTGGCGGGATCCAGCTCGATCGTTGCGTCGAAGCCCGTGAAGCGCGCCGTATACATGGAGAGGCCGAGGTGATTGACCCGCCAGGTGAGGCTCGCATGCGCCTTGTCGAGTGCATAGGTGCCAGCGGGCGAGTCGATCGGAGCTGCCTGGGACAGTGCAGGTGCACCGGATGCAAGCAGTGCGGCAGCAAACGCCGGCACGAGAAAACGGATCATTTCACCTCCTGGCTGCTGGTAACGACCGTCGCAGCACCTAGGGGCCCGATCCGCGAGCGGCAAGGCCGCCGGCGCTCACAGCTGGTGCATCTTCCGACAGGCTGACCCCCAACGCGGTTCAGCTTCGCCGACGCCCGACACCCCACGCCGCCGAAACCGGGGTTCGCGAGCCTGCCTCAGACGTTGGCGACAATGCCCTGTTGCTCAGGCTGGATCATGTTCGGATTCGCCATGCTGAACAGGTCGCGCATCAGCGAAAGCGAGAAGAGATGGGCGTAGAGCAGGCCCATCATGCCGTTCTGCACCATCTTGCGGGCCTGATCCCCGCGAAGGTTCTGGAGCTTCTGCTCGTTGATCATGCGGAAGCCGGCGAAGGTTGCCGGCTGCTCCATGCCCGGGTTCTGGATCTGGGCCTGGCCATCCATGAAAAGTTCCAGCTTCTCAACCTCGTCCATGAAGCTCTTGGTGCGCATGATCGCCTGCTCGAACTGCTCGCAGAACTGCAGGATACCCTTGGTCAGCTCGCTCGGCTCGGTGCCGTCGAAGAACTTCCGCTCGGCGTCCGGGGTCACAAGGTCCCAGCTGTCGTCGAACACCAGACTCAGCACCTCCGCCTCGGGCTGGAGGCGCGCCAGCATGAACGGATGCCGGCGCAGATAGGCCGGCACATAGACGCCATCCTTCCACTTGCCGCCCTCGTCCACGAACAGGTTCTTGCCTTCGTAGAGGCCCACCAGCGCCAGTGGCACCGATCCCTCGCCCGTGCCGAAGACGATCGGGAAGTGCCGCTGGGCGATCGCGAACTCGTCAACCGTCAGCGGAACGGCATGTGTATCGCGTGCAAAGGCCAGATCCGACCGCTCGGCCAGGCCGTGACCGCCATGCAGTTCGGAGGACAGCGGAACGAGATTGCGATAGAAGAGCGGAAGCTGCGCCTGTTGCGGCGGTTGGGTGGCCATGTGTGATTCCCGTGCTTGACTGGCCGGCAGGCGCCGGCTCCGGTGCAGCGGACTTAGCCGCGCTGTTGAGCAGGGGCAAGCATCAGGGCAGGACCTTGCCGGGATTCATGATGTCGTGCGGATCAAGCGCCGTCTTGATGGCGCGCATCGCTGCAAGCTTCGCCGGATTCCCGAGCCGCGCCAGTTCGGGACGCTTCAATGTCCCGATGCCATGTTCGGCCGAGATCGAGCCGCCAAGCCTGGTCACCACGTCGTGGAGCAGGCTGCGGGCAGCGGCGCCATGGGTCTCGACCCATCGGGCGTCCGCGCCAGCAGGAGGCCGGAGATTGAAATGCAGGTTGCCGTCGCCGAGGTGGCCGAACACCAGCGGCCGGGCGTTCGGAAAGGCACGCGCGAAGGCCTCCACTCCACGGGCGTGAAGCTCGGGCACCGCAGCCACCGGAACCGCGACATCATTCTTTATCGATGGCCCCTCGCGTCGCTCGGCTTCGGGAAGTTCCTCCCGCAGGCGCCAGAACGCCTCGCGCTGCGCCAGCGATGCGGCAATGACCGCATCCTCCACCTCCCCGGCCTCGATCGCCTCGCCGAGCACCGCCTCCAGCTGCGCGTCGAGCGGCGCGCCCGCATCGGCTGCCGCAAGTTCCACGAGCACATGAACCGCGTGCGCACCTGGCACCGGCGGCCTCAGCCCCAACAGGGTGGATGCGAGATCCACGCCCTCGCCGCCCAGGAACTCGAAGCTCTCGACCGTCTCGCCCAGCCGCATGCGCAGGCGCGCAAGGACTGCAAGCGAGGCGGGAAACGACGGGACGCCCAGCCACGCAGTCGCCAGCGCCGCGGGGGCAGGGACGAGCCGCAGCGCGGCTGCGGTCACGATGCCAAGCGTTCCCTCCGCGCCGATCAGCAGCTGCTTCAGGTCGTAGCCGGTGTTGTCCTTCCGTAGCGGTGCCAGCTGGTTCAGCAGGGAGCCATCTGGCAGGACTGCTTCCAACCCGAGAACGAGCGACCGCATCGGTCCGTGCCGCAAGACTTGCGTGCCGCCGGCGTTGGTCGAAACGAGACCGCCGATGGTGGCCGAGCCCTTCGCTCCAAGGGACAGCGGGAAGGCGCAGCCGGACGCCGCGGCCGCCTCGTGGACATTCTGCAGGATTGCGCCGGCTTCCACCTCCATGGAGAGCCCGTCCGGGTCCATCTGCCGGATCGCCGCCATTCGCTGCAGCGAAACAAGGAGGGTGATGCGCCCGTCCACGCGCTCCGGCTCAGGCACGCTGCCGCCAACAAGCCCGGTGTTGCCGCCCTGCGGCACCAGCGCCATGCGATGCGCAGCCGCAATCCGGACCAGCCCGACAACCTCCTCGGTCGACGCTGGCCGCGCAAGCGCGTCGGCGGTACCCGTCTTGGTCCCGCGCCAATCGGTCAGATGGGGCCGGAGACGGTCCGGATCGGTCGTGAAGCCTTGCGGCCCGAGCATATCGGCAAGCGCATCAAGGGCGTTTTCGCCGCCAACGCGCTCCGGACGGGCCATCAGGCCTTTTCTCTGTCTCGCGCCGCAATGCGCTCGAGCCGCGCCTGCAGTTCGGCCATCTGCGCCTTCAGATCGTGGAGTTCGCTCGCTTCGCCGGACCCGCTGGCGCCCGGTGTTTCGGCAGGCATCAGCGGGTTGGCGGTCCGCCACATTTTCGAGGCCGCCTCCATCATTGCCATGTTCTGCCGCGTCATCGCCTCGAAGGGATTTGGCGCGCCGCCCATCATGTTAGTGACGGCGGAACGGAACTGCTCCTGGTTGCGGCGGAAGGCCTCCATTGACGCCTCCAGATAGATGGGCACCATCGCCTGCATCTGGTCGCCATAGAGTGAGATCAGCTGCCGCAGGAAGTTGACTGGCAACATCGTCGTGCCGCGCGTTTCCTCCTCCATGATGATCTGCGTGAGCACGCTCCGCGTGATGTCGTCGCCACTGCGGGCATCGACCACCTTGAAGTCTCGTCCCTCGCGGGTCATGGCCGAGAGATGGTCGAGTGTGATGTAGGAGGATGTCTCGGTATTGTAGAGACGGCGGTTGGCGTATTTCTTGACGACGACGGTTCCATCCGCCTCGCCCTGTTTCGGCTTCGACCCCATGATGAATGCTGACTCCTCAAGCGTTGCTGCGCAGCAACCTGGACGGAATTCGATTAGCACGCGCAGCATGGCCGGGCAAACCGCCCAGCATCGGCCGATGCCGCATGTGCGAGGGCCGCATCCGCTGCCGCTGCTCCTTGCCATGGCGCTGCGACTGACCGGAGGGGAGACCCAGGCCATGGCGCGGTTCCTGCAAGGCCTTTCGCGTTACCAGGACGCGCCCCGAAACCCGCCGATGCCTGCAGGAGAGCCGGTCGCCCGGCGGGGCGCTGTGAGGCTCCTCAACTGCGGCGGGCCGGCCGGCGGCCCGGCAGTCCTGCTGATACCGTCCATCATCAACGGCGGCGACATCCTTGACCTTCTGCCAGGACAGTCGCTGGTGGAAGGTCTCAAGGCGCGTGGTTGCCGTGTCTGGCGCATCGACTGGGGGGGGCTCGACAGGGGCGAGCAGCGACTCGGCCTTTCAGGCCTCGTTTCTGCCCGGCTGGCGCCGCTCGCGGGGCATGTGCCGCAGCCGTTCACAATCGTCGGCCACTGCCTCGGCGGCACGCTGTCGGCGGGCCTCGCCACGCTTCTTCCAGAGCAGGTTGTGCGTCGGCTGGTGCTTCTTGCCGCCCCGTGGCGATTTTCCGGCTATGGGGAGCAGGCCGGCCGGAGCGCCCGCCAGACCTGGCTCCTGCTCGAGCCGCTCGCGCGCGGGCTCGGCGGCCTGCCGCTTGTCGCGCTCAACCCGCTGTTCTGGTCGCTCGACGAAGCCGGCGTGGTGAGAAAATATCAGGCGCTTGGCGACACGGAGCCGACACCGGATGCCCTGCGTGAGTTCGCGGCCGTTGAGGATTGGGCCAACAGCGGACCGGCGCTCAGCCTTGCGGCGGCACGCGATATCTTCCTGTCGGGCCTGGTCCGCGACAGGATGGGCAAGGGTCAATGGACGGTGCGCGGGCGGCCCGTGCGCATCAGGACGCTGCCGCTTCCCGTTCTCGACATCGGCGGGCGGCGCGACAGGCTGGTGCCGGCTTCGGCCCGCATCGGCGCAGGCCCCGGCATCGAGACGGTGGAGCTCGATACCGGCCATGTGGGCATGATCATCGGCAGACGGAGGCACCTTCTCTGGGACACGCTGGCCAAGGCCGCAGCGAGCGGGTAAGGGCCGCGATGTCTGGTTAACAGCGGGCGCGGAAAGGGACAGCCACTCATGACCGATGTCGTCATCGCGGCAGCACGGCGAACGGCCGTCGGCAGCTTTCTCGGCAGTTTCGCCGGTACGCCGGCGCATGTGCTTGGCGCCGAAACAATTCGCGCGGCCCTTGCTGATGCCGGAGTTCCGGGGGGCGATGTCGGCGAAGTGATCCTCGGCCAGGTCCTGACGGCTGGCCAGGGTCAGAACCCGGCGCGGCAGGCCAGCATGGCCGCAGGCGTGCCGCAGGAGGTGCCTGCGTGGAGCGTCAACCAGGTGTGCGGATCCGGGCTTCGCTCGGTCGCGCTCGCCGCCCAGGCCATTCGTAACGGCGATCACGCGATCATGGTGGCGGGCGGACAGGAAAACATGTCGCTCGCCCCGCACGCGCAATCCTTGCGCCCCGGAGCCAAGATGGGGCCGGTTGAACTCGTTGACACCATGATCAAGGATGGCCTGTGGGACGCCTTCAACGGCTATCACATGGGCGTGACAGCCGAAAACATCGCACAGCGCTATCAGATCGGGCGGGAGGCGCAGGATCGCTTCGCCGTCGCTTCGCAGAACAAGGCCGAACAGGCGCGCGCCGCGGGCCGGTTCGATGCGGAGATCGTCCCCGTCACGCTGAAAGGCCGCAAGGGCGATGTCGTGGTCGATCGTGACGAATATATTCGTGACGGCGCGACGCTTGAGGGGATGGCTGGCCTCCGGCCTGCCTTCCAGAAAGACGGAAGCGTCACCGCCGGGAATGCCTCGGGCCTCAACGATGGCGCAGCCGTGCTGGTGCTGATGTCGGCCGCGGAGGCAGACACCCGCGGCGCACCGGTGCTGGCGCGGGTGAAGAGCTGGGCATCGGCCGGCGTCGATCCGGCGGTGATGGGCCTTGGGCCGGTGCCGGCCTCGCGCAAGGCCCTGGACAAGGCCGGCTGGTCGGTTGCCGATCTCGACCTCGTCGAGGCCAATGAAGCGTTCGCAGCGCAGGCGCTTGCAGTCGGACAGGAGCTTGGGCTCGACCCGGAAAAACTCAATGTGAACGGAGGAGCCATCGCCATCGGCCACCCAATCGGCGCATCCGGCGCGCGCATCCTGGTGACGCTGCTCCACGAGATGCAGCGGCAGGACGCGAAGAAGGGCCTGGCGACCCTGTGCATCGGCGGGGGCATGGGGATTGCCCTCACGGTCGAGCGCTAGGGAAGGGCGACATGGGCGACTGGAACGGCTCGGACATGGGTGCAGCTGGTGAAGCGGCCCTGACAGGTAGCGGACTGCGGCTGGCGAAGGCCCGGCCACTGGCGCCAAGCGGTGGTGAAGTGGTGCTCTGGCAGGGGAGGCCAGCGCTCGGCGCCGGCCGCCTCGCGGAGCTTGTTGCCCTCCTTGGCATGTTGGGCCTTCTATCCTGGCTTTCGATCGAGCTGGTGCTCCCGCACTTCGCCGGTTCGCAGTTCGCCGGCCAGCCCGACGCCACGGCACTGCCGTTGATCCTGGCCATGCTGGTGGGCATGATGTTGATCATCGCCCTTCCCATCTGGCTGCGCTCCAGCGCGCGGGGCAGGGCGCGCTACATGCTGACCAACCGCCGTGCGCTGGTGTGGCTGAACGACCGGATCGTCGGCGAGGCGCTGCTGTTCGGTGCCAACATGCAGGTGACCGAGAGCGAACTGCGCTTCGAGACACCGGCCCTCTGGCTGGACTGGCGGTTTCGCGACGAAGGTCCCGACGCGCTTCGCTTCGAACGGATTGCCAACCCGGAAGAGCCGGCGACAATTGCCGAGGCGCATGGTGCGCGCTGGGTCGGACGCCCTCCCGAAGCGGCGGATGATGCGGCGGAGGATCGGGAGGCCGCCTGACCCGCGTTCAGGCGGCGGCGGCGGGGCGCGCCTTCACCCGCTCCAGCCATGCGCGCGCCGCGACATGCTCCTCGCCGAGCCGGAGCTTCACCCACTTCGCGAAGTCGACGCAGATACAAGCGGTGATGTCGGCAATGGTGAAGCGCTCACCGGCGACATAGGGCGACACCTGCAGCCGCTGGTCCAGCCGATCCATCCAGTGGCGGGCCTGATCGAGGCCGCGATCGACAAGTTGCGGGATCTGCGCAGCTTCGGGCGACGCGCCCGGACTTGCCCGGCGCGCGAAGGCCGGCGCGGAGTTGCGAAAGGCCGCAGCGATTCCGAACATGCCGTCGAACTCCATCCGCCGCTGCCACATCTCGATGGTGGCCTGCTCGAGTGGATTGCGGCCCATGAGGTTCGGCTCAGGGGCGATCCCCTCGAAATAGCGACAGATGGCAATCGATTCGTCAAGCACCGTGCCATCATCGAGCACCAGCGTTGGAAGCACACCGCGCGGGTTGATGGCAAGGAAGTCCGGCGCGAGATTTCCCCCTGATGGGATGTCCACCTCCACGCGCGGCACCTCGATCCCCTTTTCCGCCAGAAAAAAGCGCACGCGCCTCGGGTTGGGCGCCGCCGTCATGTCGTAGAGCTTCATCCATCCCCCCCCCCTTGTCAGGGCCAAGCACGTTACTGTAGCGCATTCAGTATGCGGGCGCGCCTCTTTCCGTTGCGACGTCGTGGCTGACCGCCGCGCAAGCTGACAATGCGCGGCGGGCGGATGGCGGAGAGGCCATCCGGACCGGGCAAGGCTCCGGTGCTTCGTTCCCTCAACCAGGCGCATGGCATGTCTCCAAGACCATTTCTTCCGAAAGACGAAATCGCCGTCGAGCGGCTGCTCGATGCAGTGTTCGGGCCCGCGCGGCAGCAGCGGACGGCAGCCCTCCTGCGGCGCGGCAGCATGTGGCTGCCTGATCTGTCCTTCGTTGTGGAAGACTCCGCTGGCGCCGTAACTGGTACGGTCCAGTGCTGGCCGCTTCGCTGGATCCGCGCCGATGGCCATGCCCGCCCGCTGATCCTGCTGGGTCCGCTGGTGGTCGATCCCCTGGCTCGGGGCACAAGGATCGGCCAGGAGCTGATGCAGTCCGCCTGCGCCGCGCTGGACCGTGAAGGCCGTTCGGCCATGCTGATCGGTGATGCGCCCTATTATGGCCGGTTCGGCTTTTGCTCTGCCGCCACAGGACACTGGCAACTGCCCGGGCCCGTTGACAGCAACCGACTTCTTCTGCGCAGCCGCACCCCGACAGCGTTCGCGGCTGCCGCCCGGGTGTTGCCAGCCGCAGCGATGCTTGAGCAGCCACCGCTTCGCGCCTAACTCTAGCCGATGGGCATGGCAGAGAAGGGGACGGCCGAACCAATCCGGCGGAGCCTGCCGGACCTTGCCAGCCTTTCGCTTGCCGAGATTGCCCGGCTTGCCGCGGAACAACGCCTTCCACCTGTTGAAAGCTGGAACCCGTCGCACTGTGGCCATTCCGAGATGCGGATCGCAGCAGATGGAACCTGGTTCCATGCCGGCACGCCGATTGGCCGTCCGGCACTGGTGAAACTGTTCTCGACAGTGCTCAGGCGCGAGGACGACGGCCGCTTCCTGCTCGTGACCCCGGTGGAAAAGCTGGACATCGACGTGGAGGATGCGCCCTTCCTTGCTGTCGAGCTGAGCAGCGACGGCGCAGGTCGCAACCGCAGTCTGGCCTTCCGCCTGATGACCGACGAACTGGTGGTGGCGGGCCCCGACCACCCGCTGCGCGTGGAGACAGGGGCCTGCGACCAACCCCGCCCCTATCTGCATGTGCGAGGCTCGATTGGAAATGGACTGGAGGCGCGGCTGGTTCGCAGCGTCTTCTATGAGCTGGCGGAGCTCGCACTGGCCGAGCGGGAGCAGACAGGCGGCCCGCTGGGGCTCTGGAGCGGAGGCGCGTTCTTTGCATTCCCTGGCTGAGACGCTCGGCGTAGCCCTTTCGCGCCAGCAGGCGGCGCGGCCCGCTGGCGACTGGGATTTCGGCGCACTGGGAGCCGAGCCGCCCGAAGCTCCGGTACCGGCAGCAGTGCTGATGGCAGTCGTCCAGCGGCCCGAGCCGACCGTCATCCTCACGCGGCGCACGGCACATCTGCGCACCCACGCCGGCCAGATCGCCTTTCCTGGCGGACGCATCGACGCCGAGGACGGCGGACCGGTGCCAGCGGCACTGCGCGAGGCCGAGGAGGAAATCGGCCTGCAGCGCAGCATGGTAAAGATTGTGGGCCAGTCCGACCCGTATGAAACCGGAACCGGCTTCCGGATTGCGCCCGTCGTCGGATTGGTGCCGCCAGATTTGTCTCTGCGGCTGTCACGGCACGAGGTGGCCGAGGTGTTTGAGGCGCCCCTGGCGCACCTCATGGATAGCCGCCAGCACCAGTTGCGAGAGGCGGAGTGGCGTGGCCGGCGGCGACAATTCTACGTGATCGAGTGGGAGGGTCGGGAGATCTGGGGCGCGACTGCCGGCATCCTCGTGAACCTGGCGGCTCGCCTTGGCTGAGGCTGCGCGCGCCCTGGCGCCCGGCGAGTTCGACAGTCGTCCGGGGTTCCGCACGCTGGCGCGGGTCTTGGGCACCGATGAGGGCGAAAGCCGGGTGGTCGGTGGCGCGATCCGCGATGCACTTCTTGGCCTGCCCGTCTCCGACATCGACTTCGCGACCCGCCTCAGGCCCGAGGAAATCGTTCGCCGACTGGAGGCAGCGCGGATTCGTGCCGTCCCGACCGGCTTGAAGCATGGGACCGTAACGGCGGTCATCGGCGATACGCCCTATGAGGTCACGACACTCCGCCATGATGTCGCGACCGACGGGCGGCATGCGACGGTCGCCTTCACGGACGACTGGCAGGCGGACGCGGCACGGCGCGACTTCACCATCAACGCCCTCTATGGCGACCCGAGCAGCGGCACGGTCTGGGACTGGTTTGATGGCCTTGCCGATCTGGAAACCCGCACCGTGCGCTTCATCGGTGACCCGTATCAGCGGATTGCCGAGGATCATCTGCGCATCCTGCGCTTCTTCCGCTTCTCGGCCAGATTCTCCGACCGGCTGGAACCGGAGGGATTGGCCGCTTCCGCCGCGCGTGCCAACGACCTGATGGCGCTTTCGCGTGAGCGTATCCGGGAAGAGTTGCTGAAGCTGCTCGCCGCACCAGACCCAGCCCCGGTCGTGCAGGCGATGGTTCAGCACGGCCTCTTTCGCCCGGTGCTGCCCGAGGTGACGGACGAGGGCGTTGGCCGCTTGCGCCGCCTGATCGAGGCGGAGGCGCTGGCGCAGATCCGGCCCGACCCGCTCCGGCGCCTCGCCGCCCTGTTGCCTCCAAAGCCGTGGCTGGGCCGGGAGATGGCCGGTCGGCTCCGTCTGTCCCGATCGGACTCGAAGCGGCTGGAGGCTGCGCTTGGCTGGGAGGCGCCGCTGCCCCGCGATCCGCGCGCGCTTGCCCATGCCGTTGGCGGCCTCCCGGCGCTCGACCGGATGCTGATTGCCGGGGACCCCCGCGCCGCCGACTGGGCACCGGTCCTGTCCAGCTGGCGGTCGCCGCGGATGCCCGTCTCGGGGCGGGATCTCATCGCGATGGGCATACCGCCCGGGCCGGACGTGTCGCGCCTGCTTGGCGATGTCGAGCGGCGATGGGTGGCAGCAGGCTTCCCCAGCAGCAGGGCAGAGACTCTCGCAATCGCCCGCGAGAGCCTTGGCAAGGTTTAGGGCTCAGGCAGCAGCCGGAAGCGACCGCGGCGCTGCAAATCGCCGGGCAAGGGCACGCGCCAACGCGCTTCCCGGCCGGTCGGCGAGGCGCTCTGCGCACAAAAGCCGGTGCCGGTGCCGATCGCCTGCGGCCTCCGCAGCGGCACGCGCTGTCCACCAGAAGAGATTGCGCTGCGCGTTGCTGCCGCCCAGTCGGAGCGATGCTCCGCGCATGCGCTGGGCAAGAATCCCTGCGCCCTCTGGATCCCCATGCGCCAGCGCATAGACCGCGCGCACGGCGGGCAAAGCCACCTCAGCAAGCACGCTTGCGTGCGGATGCCGCCGCGCTGCGGCCGCCTCAAGCCGGCGAAGATGGGCTTCGGCACGCCCGCTTCGCCCGGCACCGGCGAGCGCAAGCGCCAGGTGCAGGTCGTTGAACCCGTAGTGACCGGCGCCATCTTCGCCGACCGCGGCCTCCCACGCATCGGCGATGGTCTCGAACCGGCCACCGACGTCCACACCGATCAGACGCAGTCGCCAGAGCATCGAGGCCGCATCCACCAGTTCCAGGGCAGGTGCGCCCACATCGCGTGCGATCTGTGCGTCGTAGAGCGCCAGCGCACGGTCATGCTCCCCCTGTTCGAGGTGGAACAGCGCCAGATGCCACCAGTTGTGAACGGCAAGCATGTTGTCGGGCGCCCAGTCAGCCGACATCGCGTTCAGCCATGCAATTCCGTCGCGCGGGCGCCCCTGCATCTCGAAGCAGTGCGCCACTGCATGGATGGCCCATGCGTCGCCGGCAAAGGTCTCGGTCGCGGCGCGCCCTTCCTCCTCTGCCTCCTCGAAGCGGTTGTTCTCCTCAAGGCCAAAGGCGCGCATCCCGAGAAGAAAGCCCTGGCCCGGCTCGCCCGGCTGCCAGTGCACGAGCGCGCGGGTAATCCGGTCCAGAAGCTCCGTCTGGCGCCCAACGAAAAAGTCGGTCTGGTGGCCGAACATCAGTGCAAGAAGATCGCGGGGGAACGCCATGGTGAGCTCGGCCGACCTCTCCGAAGCGCCGATCCAGTCGCGACGTGCCCACAGCCGCAGCACCTCGACATGCCCGCGCTCGCGATCCGTCATCACCGGCTCGAGGGGCGCCAGCGCTGCCAGGCTTTCCCGCAACATCGGCTCGGTACCCGGCTCCATCGCCATCGCGAAGAGTGTTGCCCGGATGATGTGGGCCATCGCGAAATCGGGATAGGTTGCCAGCAACCCTTCGACTTCGGACATCGGGTCGCCGCGAAACGCGAGAAGGCGGCCGAGCAGCGCATCCGCCTGCCCGGCCGCCTCGCGACTTGCACCGGAAACCGGGTTGCCAGTGAAATCGGTCGTTCGCATCGCCCGCCCCATCACGCGATCGGCGTGAAGGTGACGGCCGCGACCTGTGGGGTAGCCGGCTCGACCTGGAACAGCGCCAGGGTTCCGCCGAGAGTTGCCACCGTGAGGACTGCTGCGAAGAGCATGGCCATGAGTGGCCGCTGATTGCCTTCAAACATCCGAGGCTCCTTTCCTGCTGGTATGTTGTTGCCAACAGGATGGGCCGGGTGCGTGAATCATCCTGTTGTGGTACCGTCAAAAAAACGTGAAAACGCGGCCCCTCGCAGCGATTGCAGCCGGCGGCCGCTTGGGGCAAACGGGAGAGGGCCGCCGCGGGGGATGGTCGGACAGGACGTGCGCGTGGCCAAGCCGCGAGTGAAACTTCAGATTCTGGGCTCGTTCGCAGCCTTCGGGCCGGCGGGCCAAAGCGTTGCAGTGCCACGAAAGGCGCGGGTTTTGCTGGCAATGCTTGCGCTCGACAACGGCCGGGGCATTGCACGCGAAAAGCTTGCCGCCACCCTCTGGGACGACAGCCAGGCAGCGCAGGCTCGCGCCTCGCTCCGACAGATGCTGAGCACGCTCAGGCGGGCGGTTGGGGATGATGCGTGGCTCAAGGCGGACCGCGATATCGTTTCCCTCGACACGGACCGGTCCGAGATAGATGCGCTCGCCTTTCTGCAAGCGGCGCAAGCAGGTGATTGGCAGCGCGCGGCGGACCTCTGGGCAGGTGACCTGCTGGATGGTCTCGCCGGCGATGGGCTGGCAGCCGATGCCTGGCTGGAGGCAGAGCGCGCGGGCCTGAGGGCGCGCGCCGGACAGGCCCTCCTGGAGGCAGGCCGCATCGCTCTTGCCGAGCGGCGGCCGGACCGGGCACTGATCGCAGCAAGCCGGCTGGTGGCGCTCGAGCCGCTGTCGGAACCGGGCCATCGGCTGGTGATGCAGGCGCACACCGAGCTGGGCCGGAACGCCGAAGCGCTGCGACATTATCGTCGGCTGCAGGATCTGCTGCGCCGGGAACTGGGCGTGGCCCCGGATGCCGAGACGGTTGCGCTGGCCCGGCGCATCGGCGCCGCACGAGGCGCCGCCGTGCCGGTGCCGCTCGCAACCGAGGAACTTTCCGAAGCAGAGCAGGACGAGCCGTCGGAACAGCCGGCGGGCGGCCGCACGGAGTTGCGGCGTGTTGCCGTACTTGCTGCCGGCCTTGCAGACTTCCCCGGTCTTGTTGCGCAGCTCGAAGTCGAGAGGCTCCTGAGACTGCTGCTCGAGTGGCGGACGGTCCTCGATGCAGAAGCTGCGCGCCACGGCGGGCGGCTGCACCAGCAGACCGGAGACGAGGCCGTTCTGCTGTTTGGCGATCGGCCGGCCCACGACGATGACGCCGTCCGGGCGGCGGCAGCCGCTGCTGCGTTGCAGAGCTGGGCGCGTGCACAATCAACAGAGCAGGGCGGGCTTTCCGCGCGGATCGGGATTTCGGTGGGACCGGTGCTGGTGAGCGACGGGCCGCCCGAGCCATCGGCCATCGGGGCAGCAGTTACGGAAGCAGTCGCAGCGCGGGGCCGGGCCAGCGCCGGGGAAACCCGAATGGCGGCGCGCCATCTTCCGGAACTGCGTGGCCGGATCGCGGTTTCGGAACGGGCCGAGGATGATGCATGTCTGGGCGAACTCCTTGAGGCCCCGACCGACTGCGGGCCCGCCTTCGTGGGCCGCAGAGCCGAGCTTGCCCAGGGCGAGGCAATTCTCGAGGCAGTGGCGGATGGAGCCGGCCAGACGCTGCTGCTGAGAGGTGAGCCGGGGATCGGCAAAAGTCGCACCGCCGACATGCTGGAGGCTCGGGCGAGGGCGCTCGGCTTCTCGGTGCATCGCGTTGCAATCCTCGAGTTCGGAGACAGCGCGGCGATGCTTCCACGCCAGCAGCTGGCGCGACAGCTCCTGGGGGTAGACGAGACCGATCTGATTCCGGCAGCCGACCAGCTGCTGGAACGCCTTGGCCGACAACTGCGGGACCGACCATTTGCCCTGCAACTGTTCGGGCTGCCGCTAGGCCCGCAGGATTCCTCCATTGTGGAGGGCATTGGCGCTGAGTCAGCAAGCCGCATCCGCGGAGACCTGCTGCAGGCCATGCTCGCGGACGTGTCGCAAGAGGCGCCGCTGATGATCGTCGTCGACGACGTCCACTGGGCTGGCCGTGTGGCGCTTCGACAGATCGCGGATCTGTCCCGGCTGATGTCGGGCATGCGTGCACTCCTGCTGTTGACATCGCGGCCGACGCCAGACGTGTTCGACGAGGCATGGCGGCGAAGCGCCGGCCCATTGCTGACCATCGACCTGCGACCCCTTGGCCCCCAGGACGGAGTGGTGCTGGCCGGCTCGCTGGGGCTCGGCGATGCCGCGCCAGCGGTCGCCAACCGCGCACAGGGCAACCCGCTGCACATCGTTCAGTTGGCCGCTGCCGTGAACGATGGAGTTGCCCCGGAAGATGCGCTGCCCGGAACGCTGCAGGCGCTGACCGCCAGCCGCATGGATGCACTGGACCCCGATGAGCGCCGCGCGCTGGAGGCGCTGGCCGTCCTTGGCCGGCGCAGCAGCCTGGAGCAGGTACGCGTGCTCGCCGGCACTCCGGAGTGGTCACCCAGCCGGGCGGCGCGCGGCGCGCTGGTGGAGCAGGAGGGGCCTCGCGTGGGCTTTGTCCACGCGTTGATTCGGGACGCCGTACTCCAGTCGCTCCTGCCGTCGCAGCGGGCGGCCCTGCATCTCGCGGCTGCGGAGGCTGCCGACGAAGGGGCTCCGGAGCTGGCTGCCGAGCATCTCGAGCGGGCCGGCGATCCGCGGGCGGCGCAGGCCTGGGCATTGGCGGCACGGGCCGCGCTTCGCCGGCACCGCCCGAACGACGGCCTGGAGGCGGTGGCACGCGGGCGCGAGCTTGCATCAGGCGATGCCGACCGCTTCGCACTGGCGATGGCGGAGGCCGCGTGCAGCGCCCGGGTGCCAGACTGGACGCGGTCCGCCGAGGTGGCCGCGGAGGCGGTGGCACTGGCACCCGACAGCGAGCGCCGTCTCGACGCCCTGCTCCAGCTGGCGTCCGCCCATGCGGCCCTCGCCAAGGCCAGTGACGGGCTGGAGACGCTCGAGGAGGCCGAGCGGCTGGCCACAGACCCGGAGAGCCCGCGCGCGCTTGCCCGTATCGCGGCGCTTCGCGGCAGCATTCACTTTCCGCGGGGCGAGCTTGACGCCTGCCTTTCGGCGCAGCGCGCCGCGCTGGATTGGTCACGCAAGACCGGTTCTCACATTTCCGAATGCGGGGCCCGGCTTGGCCTGGCCTGGGCGCTCTACCAAGGTGGACAGTTCGTGGACGCCTGCGCCGAGGCCGATGCGTGCCTGGACATGTGCAGGGGCGCGGCCATGGACCGCATCAGGCTTTCGGCACTGCGCGTTCGCGCGGTTTCGGGCCTGTTCCTGCTTCGGCACGAAGAGGTGATGTCCGACGCAAGCGAGGCTGTTGCGATGGCGGCCGCGCAGCATGATGCCATGAACGAGGTGCTCGCCCGGACAACATTGGCGACGGCGCATCTCGAACGGTTCGAACCCGACGCGGCCCTTGAACTCGCGAGACCAGCGCTAGCACTGGCGGCGAGGCTTTCCGGAACGGGCCTGTCGGCTGCACCGCTCTGGGTGATGGGGGTTGCACTCGGCTCGCTCGGCGAGGCGGAGGCTGCCCGGGCGCGTCTGGAAGACGCGCGGCAGGCCGCCTCCTCGGGTGACGCGTTGCGGTTTGCATCGCCACGGATCCTTGGCACGCTTTCCTGGTACGTGGATGCGGCGACGCGCGCAGCATTGCGGGCGGAGGGAGAAGCGCTGCTTCAGCAGGCGCCGGTTCCGCACTCTGCCCTCGGCTTCTACTCCGCTTTGCTGTTGGCCAGCCTCGTCCGCGGGGAGTGGGAGGCGGCCCGCCGGTGTGGCGCGGGGCTTCGCCGCTTTGGCGGAACTCCGCCGCACCCGTGGGTCGAACCCCTTCTCGCCATGGCCGAGGTGCTTCCGTCGGTGGGCGATGGAACGGCCGATGCGGCGGCTCTGACAGCGGCAGCGGATCTCCGCTCGACGTTGCGCCGCAACCGCGCCATGGCTTGGCTGCGCCCGGCGACGCGGGCCGTTCTGGACTCCGGGAAACCGTCGACCTGAACGCTCATTCGCGCAGCGCAGCCGCGAGATGATCGGCGAGCAGCTGCACCCGCGCCGGGCGCAGCGGAGTTGGCGGGCTTATCAGGTGGGCCGACAGGGGCTCTGCCTCGCTGGATTCGAGAATGCGCACCAGACGGCCTTGCGCCAGGGCATCCGCCACCAGAAAATCCGGGAGTTGGGCCGCACCAAGCCCGGCGAACAGCGGCGGCATCAGCGCCGCGCCGTTGTTGGCCACGAGAGGTCCGGCAACGCGAACGACCCTCCCGCCGGCGAAGCGCCAAAGACGGGGATCTGGCTGGTTGGCGTAGAGAAGGCACGGACGCCCGGACAGGTCCTCCGGGCGGCCCGGAACGCCATGGCGGTTGAGAAAGGCCGGTGCCGCCACCGTCAACAGCCGGACCGCGCACAGCCGCCGCGCGCGCAGGCTGGAATCGTCGAGCATGCCAATGCGCACCACCAGGTCGAAACCGCTTCCGACGATATCCACGCGCGCGTCGTCCAGGTGAAGATCGATCGCGATTCCGGGATGGGCAGCGAGAAAGCGCGTGAGCAGCGGCGCGACATGGCGCTGGCCGAAATCGAGAGGCACTGCGAGCCGCACCCTGCCCCGCGGCTGGGCTGCGCCAGCGCCTGCCGACTCTTCAAGAAGCTGAGCCGCGTGCAGGGCCGTGCGCGCGGCTTCCAGCGTTTCGGCACCAAGCGGCGAGAGCGAAAGCCGCCGCGTGCTGCGATGCAACAGGGGCGCGCCGACCCGGGCCTCAAGACGTGCGAGCGCCTTTGAGACCGTGGCCCGGGTCACTCCCAGCGTGCGCGCGGCGCCGGACATGCTGCCCTCCTCAGCTGTCGCAACGAAGGCAGCCCATGCCTCGAGATCGGGAATGCGCATTTCGGGAACCAATCTGTTTCCGCTTGCATCGCTTTTCAAGCGTCTGTGGCGCAGCCATCTGTTGTCCGAGCGCCCGAGGGCGCATGCAGGAGGCACGCCAGATGATCGAGATCAGACCGTTCGCAACACTCGGCCATGCCGACCATGGCTGGCTTGACGCGCGGCACCACTTCAGTTTTGCCAACTATCATGACCCGGCCCGCATGGGCTGGGGAGCCATCCGGGTGTGGAACGACGACCGGATCGCCCCGAAGTCCGGCTTTCCGACGCATCCGCACCGCGACATGGAGATCATCACCTATGTGCGATCCGGTGCGATCAGCCACGAGGACTCGATGGGCAATCGCGGCCGCACCGAGGCGGGCGACGTGCAGGTGATGTCGGCAGGCACCGGAATCCGCCACGCGGAGTATAATCTGGAAGACGAGGAAACCCGGATTTTCCAGATCTGGATTCTGCCTGAGCGGTTGGGCGCGACGCCCCAATGGGGCACCCGGCCGTTTCCAAGGGATGCGCGGGCCGGTCAGTTTGTGCCGCTGGCCTCGGGCTTCACCGAGGACCAGGGAGACACGGGCGCGCTCCCGATCCAGACGCCGGCGCGGGTGCTCGGCGCGACCGTGATGGCGGGCGAGCAGGTCAGCTATGGGTTCGGGAAGGGACGCGTGGGTTACCTCGTTCCCGCGACAGGCCGGGTGCTTGTGAACGGCGAAGCGGCAGCAGCACGCGATGGCATCGCCATCCGCGATGTCGACCGCATCACCGTCGAAGCGACGGAAGATGCCGAACTGGTGCTCGTTGACGCACCCAGATGATCCAGTGCGGCGCAGGGCGCCCGGAACTGCCACCGGGCGCCCTCGTTGTTCTTCGCACAGGCGTTTTCACACAGCAGGAGCTGAACATGACAAAGGTGTTGGTGCTTACCTACTCTTCCTATGGACATACGGCGGCGATGGCGGAGGCTGTTGCCGCGGGTGCGCGATCCGCCGGCGCAGACGTCACGATGCGGCATGTGCCGGAATTGGTTCCCGCCGACGTCGCAACGAACAGCGGCTACCAGGCCCCCGAAACCTCCGAGGCGACCGTGTCCGAACTGGCCGAGCATGATGCAATCATCGTCGGCACCCCCACACGCTTCGGCCGGGTGGCAGCGCAGATGGCCAATTTCTGGGATCAGACGGGCCCGCTCTGGTTCGAGGGCAAGCTCATCGGGAAGGTCGGCGCGGCCTTCACCTCCACCGCGAGCCAGCATGGTGGCCAGGAGACCACCCTGCTTTCGATGCTCACCACCATGCTGCACCACGGAATGCTGGTGGTCGGGCTTCCCTACAGCTTCGAGGGCCAGATGCGGATCGACGCGGTTGTCGGTGGGTCTCCCTACGGGGCGAGCACGATCGCGGGCAGTGATGGCAGCCGGCGCCCGAGCGAGACAGATCTGGACGGCGCGCACTTTCTCGGCCGCCATGTTGCCGAAGTGGCCATGAAACTGACAGCCTGAGCCGGGAGCAGGAGCGTGAGGGGCGTTTTCGCCCTCGCGCGCCTGTCATGTCAGGCACCTGTGGCGATGGAGGAAGCCGAAGCGCGTTGGAGTGCTGCGTTGATCGCAGCCCTCCACGCCGTCGACGAAAACTCTCCCCTGAGACCGGAAATTGAAATTGTTCCCCGGATTACAATGACAGTTAAAAAATAATCATCCCTGTATTTGTTGAATTTGAGATTTCTGCAACCACATACATTGCATCGCTAAACAAGATATTTGTCTTTACTAGACAGAATCTGCGTCGAGCGGCACTGAACCATATCGACGCCTGGTTACTCGATTTTCGGGTTGCACGGTGCACAGTCCGGGCCTGGCCCGGCGATTTGAGGAAATCCTGATGAACAAGATTCCATTTGTTGCCATCGCAGCAACATCCGCCCTGTTTCTGAGTGCGTGCGCAGGCTCGGGAACGGCTCCCATGACTGCCGGTGAGCGGATCTCCCAACGTGGCGGGACAATCAGTGAATATGGCGAGGCATGGACGGCCGGCCAGAAGAATGTCCGACAGGGCGAGCGCCTCATCGACAAGGGCAGCACGAACGCGGATCGGGCGCGCAAGCAGTTGTCCGACGCCCGTAAGCAAGTCGCCCAAGCGGAACAACGGCTTCGCGACGCCGAGAACAGCAAGACGGACGGCCAGCGGCTGGTCTCTGATGGCACCAGCCAGATGCAGCGGGCCGAGGCAGACTATGCGGTGATCAGGTCGGGCCCCTCGGCAACTCAGCCGCGCCCCCGGAACTGACCCGCCGCGTAAGGGGCTGAACTCACAGCCCCGTTGCGGGGGGCGGGGCCGCTCAGGATGGTGACAGGCTGTCGCCAAGCCCCCGGTATACAGGTTCCAGGGCCAGATGCGGATCGGACGGCCTGCGCCGGGAGCAGGAGCGCGAGGAGCGGTTTCGCTCCTCGCGCGCCCTCGCCGACAGAGACCGCCCTTCAGGCTGTCTCCGCTCCAGACGCGCGCCGGCGCCTTGCCGCGCCGCCGACGAGGCCGAAGCCGGCGATCAGCATCGCCCACGTCGCCGGCTCCGGGATAACCCCGCCACCGCCACCCCCGCCGCCATTGCCGATGGCCGACAGGAACACGCCCGACTGCGAGGTCCAGGAAAGCCCGTCCGGCATGGCGCTGAAGCGGATGGCCGAGGTGTTGCCGAAATCGCAGGTGAAATTGCCGTTGCAGAA
>JBKBXK010000005.1:0-23965 GCA_046314095.1 Thermaurantiacus sp.
CAGCTGGGAGGGGCATGAGATACCGGGGGTGCTGCGCTCTGGCGATCATGCGCGGATCGAAGCCTGGCGGACGGACCAGGCCGAGATGGCAACACGGCACTGGCGGCCCGACCTTTGGGAGCGACACGCTTCCATGGAACCGCCCTCTGCCACGCGGCACAGGCGCCCCGAGAGGCGCGAAGGAGAAGACTGATGAATCTGTTGCAGCAGATCGAGGCCGAACAGGTCGAGAAACTGACTTCCGCCCGCGCGGTGCCCGATTTCCGGGCCGGGGACACGGTGCGGGTGGGCGTGAAGGTGAAGGAAGGCGAGCGCACCCGAATCCAGATGTTCGAGGGCGTGGTGATCGCGCGGGCAAACAAGGGGCCGGGCTCCAACTTCACGGTGCGCAAGGTGAGCTTTGGCGAAGGGGTGGAGCGCGTGTTTCCTCTCTACTCGCCGATGATCGATTCCATCACGGTGGTGCGTCGCGGCGTGGTGCGCCGGGCCAAGCTCTATTATCTGCGCGGGCGCAGCGGCAAGAGCGCGCGGATCGTCGAGCGGCGCGATGCGCGGCCGGGCACCGGAGCGGCGAACGCTCCTGCTCCGGAACCGGGCGACGCAAGCGAAGCCTGAACGGCAGGGCCGGCAAATGACCGGCCCGTGCCTGCCGTCCGCGGCCGGTCACATTCTGGACGGATGCCACAGGTTCGAAGTGCGCATCTATTTCGAGGACACCGACCTGTCTGGGCTGGTCTATCACGCCAACTACCTGCGTTATATGGAACGGGCGCGGTCGGACATGCTGGACTGTCTCGGCATCGATCAGCGCCGCGCCATGGAAGCCGGAGAGGGCGTCTACGCAGTGGCCGAGCTCGCCATCCGCTACGCTGCGCCGGCGCGTCTGGGTGATCTGCTGTCGGTCGAAACCCGCTGCATCGAGGTCGGCGGTGCCAGCGTGATGATGCGCCAGCGCATCTTTCGCGCAGGGCAGATGCTCACCGACGCGACCGTTCGCGCCGGCTTCCTCACCCCCGCTGGTCGGCCGCGCCGACAGCCGACTGACTGGGTCGCGCGCTACCGTGCGCTCCTGCCCGAAAGCGCCGCTTGAGCTTGCCGGTTCAGCGCGGGTAAAGCCCGCCGGGGCATCAGTCCGCCCCGCACGGCGTCACACACCAGATGACTGGGAAAGAGGGTCTTGGATCCGATCACCTTGAACAGCGCGGCCGACATGTCGCCGCTCGCCCTCTTTCTCGAAGCGGACATCGTGGTGAAGGCCGTGATGGTTCTGCTGCTCGTGTGGAGCATATGGTCGTGGATGATCATCATCGAACGCTCGCGCCGGATCACCGCCATCAACCGCGACATCGGCGAGTTCGAAACGCGATTCTGGAAGGCCAGCTCGCTGGATGAGCTGAAGGCGGACCGTGCCGCCAACCCGGCGGCCGACCTGTTCATGGCCGGCATGGACGAATGGAAGGCCTCCACGGATGGCCGTTCGAAAGTGGACCGGGAAGGGGTGCGCGCCCGGTTGACGACGGTGATGGGCGCCTCGATCGATCGGTCGGTCTCTGACCTGTCGGACCGTCTGAACTGGCTGGCGACGATCGGGGCGGTTGCCCCGTTCGTGGGCCTGTTCGGCACCGTCTGGGGCATCATGCGCGCGTTCATCGCCATCGGTCAGACGCAGAACACCAGCCTCGCCGTCGTCGCCCCCGGCATCGCCGAGGCGCTGTTCGCAACCGCTCTGGGCCTGTTTGCCGCCATCCCGGCGGTTATCGGCTATAACCGGCTGCTGCACCGCGTTGGCCGGCTGGAGGACAGATTGCTGGCATTTTCGGCCCGCTTCCACGCCATGATGTCACGCGAGCTGGACCAGGAGGCCAACTGATGGGCGCGACGCTCCCGGGCGCGGGCGGGGGGCGGGGTCGGCGGCGGCGTGCGCCGATGTCGGAAATCAACGTCACCCCTTTTGTCGACGTGATGCTGGTGCTGCTCATCATCTTCATGGTCGCGGCACCGCTGTTGGTGACAGGCGTGGCCGTGGACCTGCCACGCACCTCCGCAGATGCCCTGCCGCAGGACCGGGAACCCGTTTCCATCACCATGGATGCCGATGGCCGCACCTTCATCGGCGACGATCAGGTGCCGGCGGGCATGCTGCCAGCGCGACTGCAGACATTGCGCACGAGCCTCGGCGACGATGTGCGCATCGTCATTCGCGCCGACGCCGCCCTCTCCTACGGACAGGTGGCAGGCCTTCTCGCAGACGTGACCAGCGCCGGCTTCACGCAAGTTGCGCTGGTCAACCAGCCTGGGCGCGTGCCGGCGCCGGATTCGGCATGAACGAGCGCGCTGCCCTCCTGATTTCGGGCGCCGGCCATCTGCTGCTGCTGGCGATCCTGTCCGTGAGCCTCGCACGCAGCATGCAGCCGCTGTCTGGCCCGATGGACGTGACGACCGTCGACATTGTCGGCCTCTCGGCTGCGGCACCGACCGTGGCAGACGCCCCGGCCGACATCGGGGAACCGGCGCCACCAACCGAGATGCCTGTGCCCGAACCGGTGGAGTTTCCGCCGGAACCCATGGCCTCTGCCGAGCCCGAGCCAGCGCCGCGCCCGGTCGAGGACCGCTCGGCACAGGATATTCTCGCCGTTGAGCCCACCCCTGCACGCGAACGGCCACGCCGGGAGCCGGCGCAACAGGCATTTGACACGCAATCGATCGAGCGGCTGATCGATCGCGCCGCTCCGGCCCGGCCTGCACCGTCGCCGGGCGCGCGCGCCACCGGAGCGCAGCGGCTGGACGCCCGGACCGTCGCCAGCCTCGAGCAGGCAATCCGATCGCAGATCGCCCCCTGCTGGAATCCGCCCATCGGCGGCGCCGACGTGCAGCACATGACGGCCGTGCTTCGCATCCGGCTCAATCGGGACGGCTCGGTATCCACGCCCCCGGAACTGATCAGCCAGACCGGCGCAACGCCCGGAAACGCGGCCTATGCACGGGCGTTCGTCGATACGGCGCGCCGGGCGGTGCTGCGCTGCACGCCGCTGACGCTGCCGCCTGAGCTTTACAGCTGGTGGCGGGATTTCGAGCTGAACTTCGACCCGCGCCTGATGACCTGAACGCCTTTCAAGGAGCCCCGATGCGCCCTCTCCTGTTCACCCTTGCCCTCCTGCCACTGTCCATGCCGGCGGCCGCGCAGCTTCGGGTGGATATCACCCAGGGAGTGCTCGCGCCGATGCCGGTTGCCGTGCCCGCCTTCCCTCCCTCGGCGCCGGCACAGACACCGGCTGGTGAAACCGGCACGCTGGGCCGGCAGGTCGCCGAGATCATCGAGAACAATCTGCGCGGCTCGGGGCTGTTCCGGCCGGTCGAGAGCGCGGGTTTTCCGCTCGTGCTAATGCCACAGGTAACCAATCCCGGCTTCCAGCAGTGGCGCGCGACCAACGCCCAGGCGCTGGTGACCGGATTCGTGACCGCGAATGCTGACGGCACGCTGACGGTCGGCTGTTATCTCTACGACATTTTCGCCGAGACCGAGCTCGCCAGGCAGGGGTTCACTGTCCAGCCGGCCGGCTGGCGGCGGGCAGCCCACAAATGCGCCGACCTCGTCTATTCGCGTCTCACCGGCGAGGAGCCTTATTTCGACAGCCGGGTGGTCTATGTCTCCGAGACCGGCCCGCGGACCCGGCGGATCAAGCGGCTTGCAATCATGGACCAGGATGGCGCCAACCATCGGTTTCTCACCTCGGGCCAGAACCTGGTGCTCACGCCGCGCTTCAGCCCCAACCAGCAGACCATCACCTACATGAGCTTCGAGGCCGACCGACCGCGGGTGTGGCTCTATGAGCTTGGCACGGGCCAGCAGCGGCCGGTCGGCAATTTCGCCACCATGAGCTTTGCGCCGCGCTTTTCGCCCGACGGGCAGCGGCTCCTGTTCTCGGTGACGGGGGGCGGCGGATCCAACATCGTCGCTTACGACATCGGCAGCGGGCGTACGCAGCGGCTCACCAGCGGCAGCGCCATCGACACCTCGCCCAGCTACTCCCCCGATGGCCGGCAGATCGTGTTCGAGAGCGATCGCGGCGGCGCGCAACAGCTCTATGTGATGAATGCCGATGGATCGAACCAGCGGCGGATCAGCTTTGGCGACGGGCGCGCGGCAAGCCCCGTCTGGTCGCCCCGGGGCGACCTTGTCGCCTTCACGCGCATCCAGGGCGGCCGCTTCCGGATCGCCGTGATGCGACCAGACGGCACCGGGGAGCGGGTGCTCTCAGACGGCTGGCAGGACGAGAATCCAAGCTGGTCCCCCAATGGCCGGGTGATCATGTTCAGCCGCCAGGAGCGCGGCGGACGCACCACTCTCCACGCCGTCGATCTCACCGGCCGCGCCGGCCGACGGGTGCCTACACCGCTCGAGGCGAGCGACCCGGCATGGGGGCCGCTGCTCCCATGAGACTGGCCCTCGCTATCATTCAGGCCGGCTTCATCTCGTTCAGCTTTCACACGAATCATGTTAGGCAGGGGTTGGCAGGGGCCACGCCCGGGAAAGGGAGACATCTGATGCGGACGACGTCGACTTTTGCACTGGTTCTGGGGACAAGCCTTGTGCTGGCCGCCTGCGCCCGCCGAGAGGAACCCTTGCCACCGCCGCCCCCACCCGCGCAGCCGGTGGCACCGCCAACCACCACCGACCCGGGCGTCGGCACGCAGCCTGTGATGCCCAGCCAGGTGCCCGGCAGCCAGGCGGATTTCATCGCCCAGTCCGGCTCGGATCGGGTGCTGTTCGCGTTCGACAGCTACAGCCTCGATGCAGAGGCGCGCGACATCCTGGGTCGCCAGGCCGAGTGGCTCAACCGCTACCCGAATGTGCGCATCACCATCGAGGGGCACGCCGACGAGCGCGGCACCCGCGAGTATAATCTTGCGCTTGGCGAGCGGCGCGCGAACGCTGCGCGAACCTTTCTTGCAGCACAGGGCGTTTCGTCGAACCGGATGAATGTCATCAGCTACGGCAAAGAGCGACCGGCAGTCGATGGCTCCAACGAATCAGCCTGGGCACAGAACCGGCGTGCGGTGACTGTTCTCGTTTCGGGCTTCGTGCAATAGGGGGCACCTAGCCACCCTTCACGGAGCGCATATGTCGGTCAGGCCCTGGCGGGACGTTCATCGCCGCACCTCGCGGCAGATCATGGTCGGGCGCGTCCCCGTCGGCGGGGACGCGCCGATTTCCGTCCAGACCATGACCAACACGCCGACCGAGGACGCGCAGGCAACGATCGACCAGATCCGGCGCTGCGAGGAAGTCGGCGCGGATATCATCCGCGTGTCGTGCCCGACCGAGGAGGCAACGCGGGCATTCGCCACCATCGCGCGAGCCGCCCGGGTGCCGCTGGTCGCCGACATCCACTTCCACTATCGCCGCGCGCTCGAGGCCGCGGACGCGGGCGCGGCGTGCCTTCGCATCAACCCGGGCAATATCGGCAGCCGGGAGCGGGTGCGCGAGGTGGTCCGGGCGGCGCGCGCCAACGGCTGTTCGATTCGCATCGGCGTGAATGCCGGAAGTCTCGAAAGGCATCTTCTCGAAAAATATGGCGAGCCCTGCCCCGAAGCTCTGGTCGAATCCGCTCTCGAACATGCAAAGCTGCTGGAGGATGAGGATTTTTTCGAGTTCAAGATTTCGGTGAAGGCCTCTGACGTGTTTCTGGCTGTTGCCGCCTACTCGGAGCTCGCCGCCCGCACGGATCATCCCCTGCACCTCGGCATCACCGAGGCCGGCGGGCTTATCGGCGGCACCGTCAAATCCTCGATCGGGCTGGGCATGCTCCTCTGGTCGGGCGTCGGCGACACCATCCGCGTTTCCCTGTCGGCCGAGCCCGAAGAGGAGGTGAAGGTCGGTTTTCATATCCTGAAGGCGCTCGGCATCCGCGCGCGCGGCGTGAAGATCGTCTCCTGCCCATCCTGTGCGCGGCAGGGGTTTGACGTGATCCGGACCGTGGAAGTCCTGGAGGAGCGGCTGGCGCACATCACCACTCCGCTCTCGCTTTCGGTGCTGGGGTGCGTCGTCAATGGCCCGGGAGAGGCGCGCGAGACCGACATCGGCCTTACCGGTGGCGGCGCAGGCAAGCACATGGTCTATCTTTCGGGCGTGACCGATCATCATGTCCAGGATGACCGCATCATCGAGCATATCGTGGCACTGGTGGAGAAGAAGGCCGCCGAGATCGAAGCAGTGAATGCGGCGGCGGCGTTGCGCGCGGCGGAGTGAGGGAAACCGGGCAGGGGACGCACTGAATGCTGCCCGGAGGGAACAGAGAGCCGGAGAGACACATGATAGCAAGGACAACAGCGGGTGTTGCAGTCGCCGCGATCCTGGCGCTAGCCGCCTGCGGACCGCGCCCGGAGGCGCCACCGGCGCCCGTTGCCCCGCCGCCGCCGACGGCCCCGCCTCCCGTTGCATCCATGCCGCAAGAAATGCAGATGCTCCACGAAGGCCTGTCTGACCTGGAGCAGATCTGGCACCTGCGCGCAGCGCTGAACGTGGCTGCGCTTTCCTGTGGGCAGGCCGCAGGGCAAGGCCAGCTGGTGACGGACTATAACCAGTTCCTCGCCCGCCACCGCGATGTGCTGGCGCGCGCCTATGCCGCAAAGCAGGCCCGATTCAAGGCCCAGGAAGGGGCCCAATGGCAACGTGCGCTGGATACGCACATGACGCGGCTCTACAATTATTTCGCATGGCCGCCGGCCCAGCCTGCCTTTTGCCCCACCGCCTCGGAAGAGGCGCGCGCAGCCGTGGCGATCCTGCCCGCGCAGTTCGAGGGGTATGCCCCGCCCGCCTTCGGACGGGTGAACCAGCCCTTTGTGAGGCCGGCGCCCGCGCCGCGCATGGCGGCCGCACGTGCAGCACCCATGGGGTTTGCGGCAGCGCCAGCACCGATGGCGGCGATGGCCGCGAGCGCACCCGCGGATGGCCCATGGCGGGTGCAGCTCGGCGCCTTCACGGGGCAGAAGGGTGCCGAGGAGGCGTGGAAGCAGATTGCCGGCCGCTCACCGGATATTGCAAAGCTGACGCCCCGCTACGAGCCAGTTCCGGGAAACAGCAGGCTGGTGCGGCTCCAGGTGACCGCGGACGGCGGTCGAGCCAATGCGCTCTCGCTTTGCGCCCTTGCCTCTGCCAGCGGCTTCGACTGCCTGCCCGTGACCCCCTGAAGGCTCAAGTCCGGCCGAGCTCCTGCGCCACCTCCTCCAGAGGCGGTTCGAGTTCGGCCAGCGCCTCCATATCCTGCTGCACTCCCCGCAGGATGCGCGCGATATAGGCACGGGCCGCCAGGCCACGCTCGTATCCCGCATCGCGGTCTGGCGCAAAAGACTCGATGTCAGTCCGCGAGATGACGCCCTTCGCATCCAGCAGCCGCTCGATGGTGTCCATCCGCTCGCGGTTCACCGAGACCTCGGCGGCGAGCGCCATCACGATCGACAGCAGCCGATCGATGGCCGGATCATCGAAAAATGCCGGACGCTTGCCCTTGGCCTTGGCGCCCGACAAGCCGATCCAGTCGATGTCCTCGTGGGTGGTCGCCATGGCTCAGGCCGCCTCCTTTAGTTCGGTCGCCTCCGGTTTCCAGGCTCCATAGGCATCCCACACCGCGGCCCGGCCGAAATCCTCGCCCGCCTTCTCCCCTGAGGGAGCTTCGGGGAAGATCGTGCGGTCCACCTCGGCCTTGACCCGGATGGTGAACTGGCGGTCGCGCGGCAGCCCGGCCTTCTCCATCACCGCTTCCATGTCGAGCGCGTGCATCGCCGACCAGAAGGGCTCATTGTTGTTGAACGCATCCCAATCGCGCATGAACTGCTCGAACAGCGGCATCGCCTCGGTATAGGCGGGCTGTTCGATGTGCAGCAGCAGGCCCCCGGGCTTCAGCACCCGCGCGGCCTCGGCAATTATCCGCGGCAGGGCCTTGCCGCTGGTTTCGTGCAGGAACATGGTCGTCTGCACCCAATCGAAATGGCCATCCGGGAAGCGCGACAGATCCTCGGCGTTCATCTGCACGAAGCGGATGTTGGTGGCCCCGAGGGCGCGGGCGCGGGCATGGCCATATCGAAGCACGGGTGCAGCGGTATCGATGGCGACAACTTCCGCTTCCGGGAAGGCAAGCGCCAGCGGAACCGCATTGTGGCCGATTGTGCAGCCAATATCGAGAATGCGCTGCGGCCTCCACTCCGGCCGCGCCTCCCGTGCCCACTTCACGAGCGCCTGCCCGCCACCGTCGGTGAGCCCGCCAAGCGCTCCGCCGGTGGTGGCGAAGATGCCGCAGTCATAATTGGCACCCGCCGAGACATCACCAGCAAGAACCTCTCCGTGATAGCTTCCCGGCATGCAGTGGATATCGACGGCAGACTGGTAGCGTGGCACCTCAACGGCAGGGTCAAGCTCAAGCGTGTCCACACCCTCGTTGAACTGACGGGCCTTGGCATCAAGCTCCCCGAGCTGCCGAAGCACGATCTGGCGACCGTTCTGCTGGCGCATCTCCATCGAATTGCGGCGCAACGCCGACCAGAAGCGGTGGTAGGGGTCAGCGTTCATCGCGTGACGCACCTCGAACCTGTCTTTCGGCTCGCGCCCGTGCTCGGCAATAAACCTGGGAAGCGCCCGCCGCTCCCACGCGAGGCGATTGCCGGGACCCAAGGTTCCAGCGACATGGCGGTTCAGGTTGGCCAGAAAGTTGAACCGGGCCGCTTCATCATGGCTCGGTTCCGGGAACAGCGCGTGGCGCGTCACCATCGTATAAGGTGGGGGAATATCGCTGCGGCGATGCTCGCTCATGTCTGCCTCCTTCGGCCCCGGCGGCGGGGCCACCAACCAACATGGCCTAGATGAGGCCCTGTTCCTCGCGCTTCAATATCGTCCGGCGCGCCACCTCCTCGAAGTGTTCGCGCGTGGGCTCGAGAATAGCGCCATCCGGACCGAGGAGCGAATCTGCTGCCTGGACTTGGCCGGAGTAAACGTCCTGGAACAACTCCAGCCGCTGCCGCGCAAGATA
The DNA here is from genome assembly GCA_046314095.1 of Thermaurantiacus sp. Classification (GTDB taxonomy): domain Bacteria; phylum Pseudomonadota; class Alphaproteobacteria; order Sphingomonadales; family Sphingomonadaceae; genus Thermaurantiacus. The sequence goes on from JBKBXK010000005.1 coordinate 9,024, forward strand.
GTTGCTCATGCCCGGCTTCCGCCGATGGCGCCGCACCGCAGCGATATCGATCTCGGCAAAGGCCGTGAAGGTCTCGCCGGAGTTGGATTCCGCGACCACCACGCCCTTCCAGTCAATAATGGCGCTGTTGCCGTCGGCGCTCGCCAGCGGCAGCGCCTTGCCGGAAATGCCCGCCGTGTTGGCGGAGACGACATAGGCCAGATTCTCGAGCGCCCGTGCCTGGCGCGCGATATGCTTCGGTGTCGGGATTGGAGAGCCAATCTCGGACGAGCAGTGAAGCAGCACCTCGGCCCCTTTCAGCGCATGGGCGCGAGCAATCTCGGGGTAGAGGATTTCCTCGGAAGCGATGGCCGCCAGGCGGCCGATCTCCGTGTCGACAACAGGAAACACGGCGTCCCGGCCGTAGACCTCGACGAACTTCGACCAGATATCGTGCGGTGTCGCCGCATACATGGAGTTCAACCGGCGATAGGTGAGAATGCGCGCGCCCGTCGGCGCGAAAACGAAGCAGCACTGGAAGTGCAGGCCCGGAAAGGCCGCATCGCTTTCATAGGCGTTGCCGGCGAGGAAAATGCCGAGCCGCTTCGCCACGGCGCCGAGCGCAGCATATTCGGGGCCATCCGGCGCAAACACCGCACGCGAACGGAAGTCCGCGATCGCGCCGCTTTCGAAACTTGTGAACAAATACTCGGGCAGCACGACCAGCTTCATCGGCGTGCCGGTGAACACTTCCAGAAACGCGCGCGCGCCGCGGATCTGCCGCTCCACTTCAGAGATGTGATCGAGAATGGCGCGGCGGGCGGCGGGCGGCGAGCTGGCGCCGTCCACCGATCGGGCCGTCAACTGCATGGCGACGGCGACATTGGGCTCAACTGTCATGTGCAGATGGGGCGAACGCGCAGCAAGACCATCGGGCATCGGCTCAGGCGGGCTGCGGCTGCGGTTGCGGCGCGCGCGGGTCGGCCGCCACCTCCTGGCCCTCGCCAAGGTCGGGATAGCGGCCAAGCGCCAGCAGCAGGAGCGCGCCGATCACGAACAGGAACGCCGCGACATGGAGCATCTGGTCGTAGTTGCCGGTCACGTCTCGCACCCGGCCATAGACGGCGGGCGAGAAGGCGGCTGCGAGTGCGAACGGCATGTAGAGCATGCCGAATATCTTGCCGTAGTTGGCGAGACCGAAATACCGGCTGGCGAGATAGGCAATGAGATCCGACTCTGCCCCCGCCGCAAAGCCAAGCAGGAATGCCGAAACAAGGATCATGTTGAAGCCAGGGTCCGCACCAGCGATGGTTACGGCGGCGATAGCCGGCATGGTGAGGATCGGCAGCGCGACCAGCGGCGCCCAGAAACGGTCCAGCAGCAGGCCGGTAATCAGCCGGCCAGCGAGAATCGAAAGACCCACCACCTGCATGACGCGCGCCGCCTGCTCTGCCGAATAGCCGTGCAGCTGCACCATCTGGGGCATGTGGATGTGCGCCCCGCCGTAGGCGAACGCGACCATGAAGATCGACGCCCAGATAATCCAGAAACGCCTGTCGCGCAGCGCCTCCTTGAGCGTGACGCCGATCGCCGCGCTGGCGCCAGCACCGGCCGGACGCTGCATCTCGCTTGGCTCCCGCAGGAACATGAGCCCGAGCGGAATGGCAACGAACAACGGCAAGGCGGCAATCACCAGATGCGCGCCACGCCAGCCGAATTCGTCGATCGCCCAGGTGACAAGGGGCGGGATTACAAGCGCGGCAAGGCTCGTGCCCATCAGCATCAGCCCGAGCGACAGGCCGCGGTTCTTGAAGAACCACTGGTTCACCAGCCGCGAGAAGGTAACCGGGGTTGTTCCGATGCCGACAAGCCCGACGAGCACCCACAGACCATAAAAGAGGAAGATACTGTCCTGAATGAAGGAAAAGCTGGCAAACACGAGCCCAAAGGCCAGCATCGAGATCATGGCGACCTTCTTGGCCCCATGCTTGTCAGCGAGGGCACCGAACACGGGCGCAAGCATGGCTCCAAGCACGCCGTAGATTGTGATGCCAAGCGAGATCTGCGCAAAGCTCCAGCCAAACTCCTCGTTCAGCTTGGGCATGAAAAAGCCGATGGTATTGTAGGGAATCGGGGATGCTCCGCACGCCACCCCGACCATGCAGGCGAACAGCACCATGGAGCTGGTGCCGCTGTATTCGCTGCGCTGGGCCGGGGATTGGGGCCCGCCTGGCGAGTCTGTTGCCATGCCTGACGGGCCCTTCCCGGATCTAGAAGTTACGCCGCAGCCTGAGCATCCAGGTGCGCGGCCGGTTGAGATAATTGTAGTTCACCAGGCTCGACTGCGAAAAGGCCTCATCGAAGCAATTGGAGCAATCGATGGAGGCAAGCCAGTTGCCATCCGCGGTGCGAACCGAGAAGCCGGCGTTCACCAGCCACACGGCGCGTGTGAACGACCCAGCGATTGCCTCGCCCCCGAACGGATTGGTGGGGAAGGTCTGGCCGGTGGCGGCCGCGGTGATCGGGCCGGTCCAGATGGTGGCGTTCGCCGTCCCGGTCTCGATGCTGGACCGATAGATGGCGTTCACATTGGGTTGCAGGACGATGCCCGCCCCCTCGACCGGAATGTCCCAGCTGCCACCGAAGGCCAGCGTCCAGTCCGGGGTGCGCACCGGGGTCGCGATCCCGCCATCGACCGTCACGATACCGGCGCCGCAGTCCGGCGCGTTGGCCGCACCCGAGGCCAGCGGCACCCGTCCGGCGGCCAGCTGGGCCAGACAGTCTGCCTGCTGCTGGCGGATGGCCTTGATGCCGAACGCGTTGGGCGTCAGCGTGTCCGTGACCTTGTAGCGATCATCCTGGTAGCCGACGTTCACGTAGAGGTTGAGTCCCTCGACCGGGACAGCGGTGATTTCGAGTTCGAGGCCCTTGTTCTGATAGTCGGCAAAATTCTGTGTGATGAAGGTGACCGATCCATCGACGGGGTTCACGAAGGCCGAAGGGGTCTGCAGGTCTTGCACATCCAGCCAGAAGCCGGTCACGTTCACCCGCAGGCGCCGGTCCAGCCATTCCGACTTGACGCCAAGCTCGTAGTTCCACGCGATTTCCGGATCAAAGGGCAAGAGCGTGTCGCGCCGCGTCCCGCGCGCGTTCCAGCCGCCGGACTTGAAGCCGCGCGTGGCCGAGGCGAACACCAGGATATCGTCGCTGGCCCGCCAGTTGAGGGCGAAGCGCGGCGTCCAGAGTTTGGCGTTCTGGGTTAGTGGAATGGCAACGCCATTCGACGCGACGAGATTGTTGTTCAGGCATCCGATCGGCCCGCCGGTGGCCGGGCAGGTGGGCCGATTATCGCGGATGGAGAAGGTCTTCTCCTCGTCGGTGTAGCGGATGCCCGCAGTCGCAGTGAAGTTCTCTGCGAAGTTCACATCCACCTGCAGATAGCCGGCAGTCGCCTTGGTGTTGTTGCGCAGCACCCGGTCTGCCAGCAGCAGGCCAAGACCGGACGGCGTGCCGATGTCCACCGTGAACAGGTCGGCAAAGTCCGTAACGTTCCGCTCGTCGTAGAAGTAGACGCCGGCGACATAGTTGACGACGCCGTCTGCAAGCTCCCCTGTGAGCTTCACTTCCTGGGTGAACTGCTGGTGCTTGGCGTCATTGAGGATGGCGAAGCCGCCGTTCTGGAAGCCGCGAATCGGCGGAACGGGGTTGCCGATGTTGGGCAGCGCCCGGCCATCGGCGAAATCAAGCGCAAAGCGTTGGCGCACGTCCACATAGCCGGTGATGAGGTTGAGCGTGTGATTGTCCCCCGCCCATTCGAGGTTCGACGTAACAAGGATCGATTCGGCCTCGTTGCCCAGCGGGAAATTGGCCTTCCGCCCCGTGACCGGCAGCGTGTACTGCGGAGCACCACCGGGCCGGCGGGTCGAGAGCATGCCGGTGGTTGCAAACCGGCCGCCGCAGTTGGTCGGGTTGCGGGGGTCGCATTCGAAGTTGATGAGATTCTCGCCATTCGCCTCCATCCAGGCGAGCGCAACATGCCAGCGCATCCGATCGACGGGCCGCAACTCGACGGCAAAGCGGGCGCCCGCCATGTCGTTGTCGTTCAGGCGCTCGCCGGTGGTGGTGTTGCGAACGTAACCATCATCGTCCTGAATGAATCCGGAAACCTTGATGCCAATCATGTCCGAGGCGGGAAGATCGACCGAGCCACGCACCATCCACTGGTTGTAGCTGCCGTATCCAGCCTCGAAGAATCCGCCGAAGCGGGCTCCGGGCCGCTTCATGATCACGTTGACAGCGCCGCCGGTGGTGTTGCGGCCGAAGAGCGTGCCCTGCGGGCCTCGCAGCACCTCGACCCGCTCGACATCAAAAAAGGCGAAGTTGTTGGCGTTCTGCCGGCTGATGTAGACATCGTCGATATAGGTGCCGACCGGCGGATCGAAGGTTGCGATGGTCTCGGTGTTGCCGAGGCCGCGGATATAATAGGCATTGGCCGAACCGAGGCCGGTATTGTTCGAGCCCACCATGTTTGGCACATAGCTGATCAGGTCCAGCGTCTGGGTGATGCCCCTGGTTTCAAGCGCCGCGGCGGAGAAGGCCGAGACCGCAATCGGCACATCCTGCACCGACTGTTCGCGGCGCTGCGCGGTCACGATGATCTCGCCGAGGCCGCTGGCCTGGGTTTCGCTGTCTGCCTGCTGCGCCAAGGCTGGCGCCGGCAGCACCATGAGCGCCGCCAGCATGGTTGTCGCGCGAAGCATCCCCTTCATGTCCACTTTCTCCCTGCGCAATGGCCGATCCAGCCGCCCGTCGATGCCTGCCAGTCCCTTATGTGCTCGCACGGTTCCGCCGCTTCACACGGCTTTGTCCGGACAACTTTGACACATCGTCGCCGCTTGGCAATAGTGCCCGAACGCAACAGGCCTGCCCAAAAGTGGGAGGGCAAGGCCGGTTCCCGAGCGCAAGGATGGGGTGCCAGGTGGTGATGCAAGGCAATAACTCCGGGGCGGCCGCGGAGCGTCCCCACTATCTGGTGGTGACAGCGACCGTCACCGATCCGGCACGGATGCAGTCCTATAATGCGAAGCTGCGGGAGACGGGCCTCTACGCTGCCCACGGGGGCCGCTATGTGCTGATCGGCCGGCCGGTCGCCACGCTGGAGAACTGGGACGGGCGCGCAATCGTGGTGGCCGAGTTTCCGAGCCGGGAGGCAGCCGAGGCCTTCTGGTGGTCGGACACCTATCAGCAGGCGGTAAAGCCCCTGCGCGAGGGCGCCGGATCGTTCCACGTCGCCATATTTGCAGGGGCGTCCTGATGGACCTTCTCTATCCCACGCTCGTCTGGTTTCACCTTCTGCTGCTGGTCTTCTGGCTGGGCGGTGATCTGGGTGTGTTCCTGCTCGGCCAGCATTTTCGGAAGCGACACGACTATTCCGTCCAGGAGCGGCTGACGCTCCTGAAGCTGCTGGTGATCACGGACATGGGGCCGAGAACCGCGTGGGCGCTGATGGTGCCATCGTCGCTCCTGCTTCTGAAGCTCGGCCCTTGGTGGCCGACGATGCCAGTATGGCTGCTGTGGGCCGGGAGCATCGTGGCGCTCGCTTGGCTGGCACTGGTGTGGGATGCGCATCTGCATGACCAGACGCCACGCGCCAGGCGGGCACGCGCGCTGGAAAACCCGCTGAAGTTTCTGCTGACCGGCTTTTACCTGACGCTTGGCATCGTGAGCCTGATGAACGGCGCGCCGCTGGTCGGGCTGCTTGCGTGGAAGGCGCTGCTGTTCGGCCTGATCTTCGTCGCTGCAATCCTTATCGACATTGCGTTCCGACCGGTCGGGCCGCAGCTCATGGCCCTGATCCGGCAGGGCTCGTCCGACGCAACCGAAGTGCCGCTGCGGCGGACGATGGACCGCACCCGGGTGTTCGTGGTGGCGGTCTACCTGCTGCTGTTCCTGATTTCGTGGCTTGGTGTGCTGGTGTCGAAAGGCATCCTCGCCATTTGACTTGCGCGGTAACCTCCCGGAGGCTCAGGCGGGCTTGGGGGCGATTACCATCAGCATCTGACGGCCTTCCATCCGGGGGTGCTGTTCCACTTTCGCATAGTCGAGCGTGTCGTCCTTCACCCGCTCCAGCAGCTTCAATCCCAGTTGACCGTGCGCGAGTTCCCGTCCGCGGAAGCGCAAGGTGATTTTCACTTTGTCACCCTCGTCGATAAACTTCCGCACCGACTTCATCTTCGTTTCATAATCGTGATCGTCGATATTGGGCCGCATCTTGATTTCCTTGATCTCCTGGACCTTCTGGGTCTTTCGGGCAAGGTTGGCCTTTTTCTGGACTTCATATTTGTAGCGACCGACATCAAGAAATTTACAGACGGGCGGATCGGCGTTGGGCGACACCTCGACCAGGTCAAGCCCTGCCTCTTCAGCCATGGCGCGCGCTTCCCGGGTGTACATGACACCCAGATTCTCGCCATTCTCGTCGATGACCCTGACCCGGGGCACATTGATATATTCGTTATAGCGTGGCCCGTTGAGCGGCGGTGGCACAGGGGCGATCATGCGGCGAAATGGCGGGGGCGCTATGGCTGGTACTCCTCTGGTTGAACTCTGACCCCAATATACGGCAGGACCGTTCCCGCGAAAAGGGGCACCAAGAGAGGAGACCGAGATGCCGACAGCCCGTGTCACGCTTGCCGCACTTGCCGCCATGCTCGTGCTGGCTGTCCCGGCATCGGCCGAGCGGCTGTCGCCACCCTTCGAGCTCGCCGAGGGCCAGCGCGCTGCCCCGTTCGGCAATGTCGTGCCCCGGACGATCTCGAACTACGGCCGCGCCGCGCCGGGCATCGGCATCTCCGGTCAGCCGACCGTTGCCGGCATCGATGCCGCCCACGAGCTTGGCTTCGCGGTCATGGTGGATCTCCGCCAACCGGATGAGCCGGGCGTTGCCGCCGAAGCTGCACGCGCGGCCGATCTCGGCCTCAAGCGCCTTTCGGTGCCGATGCCGCCGCGTGCGGGGCCGGAACTCGATGCGTTTGTCACGCAGCTGACCGGCATCCTCGACGAGGCGGGCAACTATCCCATTCTTCTGAACTGCGGCACGGCCAACCGCGCGGCCGCAGCCTGGGCCCTCTATCGGGCAAGAAAGGGAGTGCCGGCGACGATCGCCATCGAGGAAGGCCGCGCGCTCGGTCTCACCTCACGCGAGGCGCTGGTGCGCGAGGTGTTGGAGCTGCCGGCGCGCTGACCGTATCAGTCCGGGAGCGGAATGAACTCGGTCTCCTCCGGAACCCGCCCCCAGCGTCCGCCGAACGGGTCGGCAGCCCAGTCCGCCTTGGCTGCCTCGATCTTTGCAGGGTCTGATGCGACGAGGTTCCACCAGACGGTGCGCGGGCCGTCCATCGGCGCGCCACCGCAGAGCATCGCGTGGACCGGGCCATCGGCCTCCAACAGCACGGTCGCGCCATCTGTCAGCACCCAGAAATCCCCTTCCTCCATCGCCTCGCCGGCAAGCCGAGCCCGGCCGGAAACGAGATAGACGGCACGCTCGCCCCAGCCGGCCTCCAACGGAAGCCGGCCGCCATCAAGCTTCAGCTCCGCATAGATGATCGGGTGCGGGAAGGAGACGGGTGACGCGCGACCCCAGAGCGAACCGGCAATGATCCGGGCGGAGCCGCCATCGACGCTGACCTCTGGGATGGCATCCGCGGAATAATGTTCGAAGGCGGGCGGGTCTTCCTCATGCTCCTTTGGAAGCGCCACCCAGGTCTGGATGCCGTGGATGGAGTGGCCGGCCGCGCGCAGGTCCGGCGGAGTGCGCTCGGAATGGGAGATGCCGCGCCCGGCCACCATCCAGTTGACCGCATGTGGCCCGATATCGCGGATGGTGCCCAGCGAATCCCGGTGCCGGAGCCCGCCCTCGAAAAGATAGGTAACGGTTGCAAGGCCGATGTGCGGGTGTGGGCGGACGTCGATGCCTTTGCCCGCCGGAAACTCGGCGGGCCCGATATGGTCGAAAAAGACGAATGGGCCAACCATACGCCGCTGTGCGTGCGGCAGCAGGCGGCGAACGGAAAAGCCGCCCAGATCCTTCGCCGAACCGGGAATTCGAAGCTCGACGCTCATGCGGCCTGCTCCCGGACCGTCGCTGCAGACTGGTGGAACAGCTGACGCTTCTCGTCCTCGGTCATCTCCGGGTTCTGATAGTCGGGCCGGTCTGCGATCGCATAGGCGCGCGCCGTCGCCGGACGCTCACCGATGCGTGCAACCCATGCATCAAGATGCGGGAAGCTGGCTTCGGCCTCCTCGCCGGCGATCCGCGCGCCAAGCTTTGCCCACGGATAGGCCGCCATGTCGGCAATCGTGTAGGCATCTCCTGCCAGGAACGGCCGATCCGCCAGCCACTTGTTCATCACAGCCAGCAGGCGCAGGCTTTCGCCGGTGTAGCGCTCGATCGCATAGGGGATTTGCTCGGGCGCATAGTTCCGGAAGTGGCCGGCCTGGCCCATCATCGGGCCGAGGCCCGCCATCTGCCAGAACAGCCACTGGATCGTTTCCCAGCGGTGGGCCGGCTCGGCCGGCAGGAACAGTCCGTGCGTCTCCGCGAGGCAGAGGAGGATGGCACCCGATTCGAACAGGCTCTGCCCGGTCTGGCGGTCCACCAGTGCCGGCATGCGATTGTTCGGCGCAATCTTCAGGAACTCCGGGGCGAACTGATCCCCCTTGCGGATGTTCACAGGCACAAGATCATATGCGAGGCCGGCTTCTTCGAGAAACAGGGTCACCTTGTGGCCATTGGGTGTTGGCCAGTAGTGAAGCGCGTAGCGGGGCTGGGCCATCGTCTCTCCTTCCATGCAGGTCTCTAGCCTCTCCGACAGGTGGAGGCACCCCGGCCGGGACGCTAGGGTCTTCGTCGGGAGGAAGAACCATGGCCACGCAAAGCGCAGCTTCGGCGGACGTGCCGTTTCCGGGCTGGTCCCGCGACACCCGCGACAATCGCATCGTGAATCCGGAACTCTACACCGAGCCGGAGGCGCTGCACGCAGACTATGCCTGGCTCCGCGCCAACGACCCGGTGCACTGGACCGAGCCGCGCGGCTATCGGCCCTTCTGGGCTATCACCCGCCATGCCGATATCCTCGCCGTCTCGAAAGCGAATGATCGCTTCATCAACCGCGAGCGGACCTATCTTTCTCCGACCGAGGGGGAGGAGTGGATCCGGCAGATGACCGGCGACACCCACCTCTTCCGGACCCTTGTCGATCTCGACGACCCGGAGCACCGCAAGCTTCGCCAGATCACGAACGCCTGGTTCCAGCCGGGCGCCGTCAGGTCGCGGCTGGAAGGCAAGGTGCGCGGGCTCGCCCGCGAGCATGTCGCGCTCATGCAGGAGAAAGGAGAAACGCTCGACTTCGTGAACGAGGTGGCGCTGTGGTATCCCCTGCGCGTGATCCTCGAAATCCTCGGTCTTCCCCGCGAAGACGAGGCGCTGATGCTGAAGCTGACGCAGGAAACGTTCGGCGCCCTCGATCCGGATGTGATCGCCCGCTCGCAGATCCTGACCGAGGGCGTCGGTTTCCAGGGAACGGGCAACACGCAGGTTGACCTGATCCAGCTGGCGCAGATCTTTTTCGCATATTTCGGGAACGTGATTGCGGACCGGCGCGCGAACCCGCGCGACGATGTGGCGACCGTGATTGCGAATGGCACCATCGATGGCGCGCCCATTCCGGAGAGGGAAGCTCTTTCCTACTATGTCATCACCGCCACCGCCGGACACGACACGACCTCGAGCACGGCAGCGGGCGGATTCGAGATGCTGGCGCGCTATCCGGCCCAGCTGGCGATGTTGAAAGCGGAGCCGGCCCTGATCCCGTCGTTCGTCGAGGAATCGATCCGCTGGGTCACGCCCGTCAAGCACTTCATGCGCACCGCCACGGCGGACACGGAGATTGGCGGAACACGCATCCGCAAGGGCGATGGGCTGGCGCTGTTCTACTGGTCGGGCAATCGCGACGAGATGGTCTTTGAAGATCCGTTCACCTTCCGCGCCAACCGCAGCCCTAATCCGCACATCGCCTTCGGCCATGGCGTGCATCTCTGCCTTGGCATGCATCTGGCGCGGCTGGAGCTGCGCATCCTGTTCGAGGAACTGCTGCCGCAGATTGCAACCCTTGAACTCGCCGGCGAACCAAAGCTGAGCCTCGCCAACTTTGTCTCTGGCCTGAAGACGCTGCCCGTCCGGGTCAGCTGGAACTGAGATGGCGCTGAAGGATGATGCGTGGCGTCACGAGCTGGTGCGATACGCGGCGCGGATCGTCATCCCCGTCCGCTATGGAGACATGGATGCGAATGCCCATCTCAACAATGTCGCCATCGCGCGCCTGTTCGAGGAAGCGCGACTGCGCTTTCACGCCTTTCTGCGCGCAAAGGGCGCCGGTGTGGACCCGGGCGGCGTGCTGCTGGCGCATGTGGAGATCGACTATGTGGCGGAGGGCAGCTACCCGGAGGATGTGGAGGCAGGGGTGGCCGTGGTGAAGGTCGGCGCACGAAGCTATCGGCTGGCCATCGGCCTGTTCCAGTCCGGCCGCATCATTGCGCTCGCCGATTGCGTGATGGTGCATCGCGGCACTGGCGTTTCCGACGCGCTTCGCAGCGCACTGATGGCGCATGCGCATGGCTGAAGGATTCGAAGGGCCAGCCGAGGAGATCGCCGCCCTTCGCGCGCTGCACGATCGTTACACCGACGCGGTCAACCGCAACGATGCAGAGGCCTGGGGAAGGCTGTGGGCCGAGGACGCGACATGGGACCTCATGGGAACCGTGGTGACGGGCCGGTCCGCAATCGTGGCCACCTGGCAGGCTGCGATGGCTAGCTTCACGTTCGTGGCGTTCTTCGGTCATCCCGGCATGATCCGGGTGAACGGAGATCGCGCGGAAGGACGGGTCTGGACACATGAGGTGCTCGACGGCCCGGGAGGCGAACGCCGGCCGCTGGGCTGCTATGACGATGCCTATGTGCGCGGCGCGAACGGCCAATGGCGGTTCGCGCGCCGGAGCTTTTCGCTGAGGAGAGGCTGATGCCGATCGTGGTTGCCGGGGAAGTGGATGTCGCGCCAGGGAGCCGGGATGCGGCGCTTGAAGGGGCGAAACCTTTCATCGATGAGGCGCTCAGCGAACCTGGTTGCCGGCACTACGCCTGGACGGCTGACCCGTATCTGCCGGACCGGATCCACGTCTTCGAGGAGTGGGAGAGCGCCGAGACCCTGGCCGCCCATCTCGTCGCCCCCTCCTATTTCGGGATGCTCGGGCATCTTTCGGCATTCGGTATCGTCGCGGCCGTCACCCGCAAGTATCGCTGCGATCTCGTGGAGCCCGTCTATGGTGAAGACGGGGTGGCAACCGCGGACTTCGCAAGCCCGGTCACCTGACGCCCCGGTATGAACCCGGTCCGGCTTGCCAGAGCCGCCGATCTGCCACGGCTGGAAATGGTGGAGCGATCCGCGGCAGCGCTGTTCCGGGGAACAGCGATGGCGGCCTTTGCGGACGGGCCGTTCACGCCAGCCGATGCATTGCAGCAAGGGCTGGCCGAGCAACTGCTCTGGGTGGCAGAGGTGGATGGCCAGGTTGCGGGCTTCCTGCTCGCCGGCACCGGCGATGACGCATGGCTGCACATCCTCGAGCTTGACGTGGCGGCGCCATTTCAGCGCCGCGGTCTCGGCACCGCCTTGTTGATGACGGCGCGCACGGCAGCGAAGGCGCGCAACGCGCCGATGCTCTCCCTCAACACGGACAGGCACTTGCCCTGGAACGCGCCGGCATATGCACGGTTCGGCTTCCAGGAACTACCGCCAGACCACCAGCCGGAGTGGCTGCAGCGCATTCTGGTCCGCGAGACGATGATCGGCCTCGATCCGGCGCGCCGGGTGGCCATGGGGCTTGTGCCCTGATGGCCCCCAATGTCGCGGCCGGGCCGGACTGGGGCGCCGTTGCAGCGCAGCTCGCCAAGACAGGTCGGCACCTGGACCTTGCAAGCCATCCATCGAGGCTTGCTGGCGGGCTGGCCAATCGCAACTTTCGTGTGGTGCTGGATGGCGCGCCGGCCGTGTTCCGCTGCCCACCCGTCGGCAAGCTGGCGCACGGCGCTTCCGACATGGCACGCGAAGCGAAGGTGCTGGGCGCGCTTCATCCGCATTTCCCCCTTGCCCCCGCACTCCTTCATGCCTGTCTGGATTCGCGCGTCATCGGAGTTCCCTTTCTGCTCTTGGAATGGCGGCCCGGCGTCGCAATCGGTGCCGAATTGCCGCCAGCCCATGCCGCGTCGGCCCCGCTGTGGATGCCCGAGGTAATCGCCGGCACCATGGCGGCGCTCCACCAGCTGGAGCCGGGTGCCATCGGCCTTGGCGACCTCGGCAGGCAGACCGGCTTTGCCGAGCGGCACCTGCGGGGATGGATACGGCGGGCCGAGGCCGCGTTCGGAGACGAACGGCCGTCCGCGCTCGATGCGCTGATCGTCCGCCTTTCCGAGACATGCCCGGCGGACGCGCCCGTGCGCCTCCTTCACATGGACCTGAAGTTCGACAATCTGCTCCTCGACCTCGCGGGCGAACATGCAACCGCGCTCATCGATTGGGACATGGCGACGCTCGGGCCCCCGGCCTTCGACATGGCTGTTCTCCTGTCCTACTGGATCGAGCCGGGCGATCCCGAGGCGGTGCAGACGCTCCAGGCCGTGCCATCGTTGCAGCCCGGCTGGCCGGATCGGGAAGCGATGCTCGCCTGCATCACGTCCGCAGCCGGCGCGGTGCCGCCCGATGTTCCATGGTATCTGGCGCTTGCGCGGCTCAGGCTGGCGACGGCCTGGATGCAGCTCTATCGCTTGTGGCAGCGCGGCGCGCTGGAAGGAGACCGCTACGACGAATTTGCATCGCTTGCCGACGCAATCCTCACCCATGCGCGCGACCGGTTTGGAGACATTTGATGATCGACTTTTCGCCGCCGAAAGAGCTTGCCGACCTTGCCGCACGCGTTCGCGAATGGGTGGCCGAAACGATCGTCCCCTACGAGCGCGACCCGCGCCTCACCGTTCATGGCCCGACCGACGACCTGCGCGCGGAACTGGTGGAGCAGGCGCGTGCCGCAAGCCTCCTCACCATCCAGGCTCCGGAAAAATGGGGCGGCATGGGGCTTTCCCACATCGGTCAGGCGCTCGTGTTCGAGGCGGCTGGCTGGTCCACACTAGGCCCCGTTGCGATGAACTGTGCTGCGCCGGATGAGGGCAACATGTATCTCCTCGGCCGGATTGCGCGGGAGGATCAGGCGGAGCAGTTTCTCCTCCCCATGATCCGCGGCGAGCGTCGATCCTGCTTTGCCATGACGGAGCCCGACGGCGCCGGCTCGGACCCGGGACAGCTGCAAACCGAGGCACTTTTCGACGGCACGGCCTATGCGATTTCGGGGCTCAAATGGCTGATCACCGGCGCGGAGGGCGCGAAGACCTGGATCATCATGGCGCGCGTCGCCCCGAACCCCCACGGCCCTGATGGGCCAACCCTTTTTCTGTGCGAAGGTGGCACACCGGGCATCCGTATCGAGCGGCGGATGAACTCCATGGACCGCAATTATGTGGAGGGCCATGCGGTCGTAAGGTTCGAGGGGCTGCGGCTTGCCGAAGATCAGGTGCTTGGCGAGGTTGGCCAGGCCTTCCGCTATGCGCAGATGCGGCTTGCACCCGCCCGAATGACCCACTGCATGCGGTGGCTCGGCGCAGCCAGTCGCGCGCATGCCATCGCGATCGACCATGCGCGCACGCGCACCGCCTTCGGCAAGCCGCTCGGCGAGCACCAGGGGGTTTCCTTCATGCTCGCCGAGAATGAAATCGACCTGCATGTCTCGCGCCTCCTCATCTGGCGGACCTGCTGGCTGATGGATCGAGGCGTGAAGGGACGGCACGAAAGCTCGATCGCCAAGGCTGAGGTTTCCGAGCGGCTGTTCCGCGTCGCAGATCGATGCGTCCAGGTGCTGGGCGGGATCGGCACCACCGATGAAACCGTGGTCGAGATGATCTACCGCGACATGCGCGGGTTCCGGCTCTACGACGGCCCTACGGAAGTGCACAAATATGCAATCGGCCGGCAGCTGATGCGTTCCGGCACCGAGTTTGAGCGCACACCGGCAGCCAGTGGACTGCCGCAGGCACCGCTCGCCCGGGCCGCAGAATGACCACCTGCCGCTATCAGGGCCGGTTCCTCGAGTTTCATGAGGCACCATGGGGTGACGGGGGGCACTGGGAGTTTGTCAAGCGTGTGCGCGGCATCTCCGCGGCCGTTATTCTGGCGCTGACGGACAAGCGGGAGATCGTTCTTGTCGAACAGCACCGGCCGCCGCTCGGCAGGCCCTGTATCGAGCTTCCGGCTGGCCTCGTAGGTGACGAAACGGACGGGGAAGACCCGCTTGCAAGCGCGAAACGCGAGCTGGAGGAAGAAACCGGCTTTCGCGCTGGGACTTGGGAGGGATTTGGCGAATATGCCTCGTCGCCGGGCATGATCGGCGAGACTTTCCACCTTTACCGCGCAACTGGTCTCGATCGGGTCGGGAATGGAGGCGGCACTGAAAGCGAGGGCATTACCGTGCATGTAGTGCCGGTCGCCGATGTGCCCGCCTTCCTCGCCGCTGCGCGGGCGCGCGGATGCGCCGTGGATACGCGGCTTCTCATTGCGATGCCCTTGCTTCCGCAAGCAGGAACACCCTGAGGGCACTTGCGAGCGGCCGGTCGCGCGCCTCGTCGATCTGGGTGACAAGCGCAGTTGGCGTGCAGCCTCGCGAAGCAACGGCTGCATCAAAGGCAGCCCAGAACTCCGGCTCCAGCGCAACCGAGGTGCGATGACCCTGGATGGTGAAGCTGCGCTTGACAAGGCGAGGGGCGGTCATGCGGCCCGCCGGCCGAACGCTGCGGCGAGTCCGCGGGC
>JBKBXK010000006.1:0-22728 GCA_046314095.1 Thermaurantiacus sp.
GCGAAGATCGAGGAACCTGTAACGCAGCCGGATGTCCTCGGGGTAGTCGGCCTCGGTTGCCACCGGCATCGGCAGCTCCGCCGCCTCAGACTGGACGGTCACATGTCGCACCCGTACTTCGACGGCGCCGGTTGGCAGCGATGGATTCACTGTTTCAGGCGTTCGGACCACCACCTCGCCATCGACAGTGATCACGGACTCGAGGCGCAGATTTTCAAG
The DNA here is from genome assembly GCA_046314095.1 of Thermaurantiacus sp. Taxonomy (GTDB): domain Bacteria; phylum Pseudomonadota; class Alphaproteobacteria; order Sphingomonadales; family Sphingomonadaceae; genus Thermaurantiacus. Next base: position 220 of record JBKBXK010000006.1, read on the forward strand.
TGTCTGGAGCACTGGCGAGCCCGCCATCACCACCAATTGGGTCAGCCCGAAATGATCACGCAGATCGACAAACAGAAGCCCGCCGTGATCCCGCTTGCGATGGAGCCAGCCGGACAGGCGCACGATCTCGCCCACATTCGCCTCGCGAAGCTCGGCGCAATGGTGGGTGCGATAAAGGTGGTGGGGAGGCGAACGCATGGCGGGCCTGCCTATTGGTGCCAAGGCTTTTGTCAAGGCAGCCACACCAGACTATGGCGCGGTCATGGACATTCACCCGCTGGTGACCGACACAGCAACCTTGGCCCGCATCACCGAGCGCATGCGCCGCGCCGAGTTCGTGACGATCGACACCGAGTTCATGCGCGAGAACAGCTACTACCCCGAGTTGTGCCTCGTGCAGCTGGGAACGCACCAAGAAGCGGCCGCGATCGACCCCAAGGCGCCTGGGCTGGATCTTGCGCCTCTGCTTGATCTGCTTGCCGACGAGCAGGTGCTGAAGGTTCTGCACGCCGGCGGGCAGGACATCGAGATTTTCGTGCATCTGACCGGCCGAGTGCCGCAGCCGCTGTTTGACACCCAGGTTGCAGCGATGGCGCTCGGGCTGGGCGAGCAAGCATCCTATGCTGCGCTGGTCGCGCGATACACGGGCCATCAGGTGGACAAGGGCGCCCGCTTCACTGACTGGGCGCGCCGGCCGCTGATGGAGCGGCAGATCCGCTATGCCATCGGCGATGTCACGCACCTTGCCGAACTTTTCCCGACCATGCTCGAACAGCTTCGGCGCGGCAATCGCGGCCAGTGGCTAGACGAGGAGATGGCCCGTCTCTCCGATCCGTCGAACTTTCTCGTGGATCCCGAAAGGGCATGGCAGCGGCTGAAGCTTCCGGGCCGCAAGCCGGACCTGCTCGGCCGGATCAAGGCGCTGGCGAAGTGGCGGGAGCTGGAAGCGATGAGCCGCAACATTCCGCGCGGCCGGATCATCAAGGACGAGACATTGCTCGACCTCGCCCAATCCCCACCGAAGAGCCAGGCCGATCTCGCCCAGGTGCGCGGGCTCAGCGCCGGCTGGGGCAGCAACTCCATGGGTGCGCGACTGATGGAGGTGCTCCGCAACGCCGCGCCGCTCGACGCGTCTGAGTTGCCGGCACGCGAGCCACAGCGTGCCGGATTGTCAGGCGATGGCGCGCTTGTTGCGGACCTCTTGAAGCTGCTGCTGAAAATCCGTGCAAAGGAGGCACAGGTGGCGCCGAAGCTCCTCGCGCGGAGCGACGATCTGGAAGCGCTGGCTGCAGGCCAGCGGGATGGGTTGCCGCTGCTGGAGGGCTGGCGGCGGGAAATTTTCGGCAACGACGCCCTGGCACTGGTCGAGGGCCGGATCGGCTTTACGGTGGAAAGAGGCTGCCTCTGCCTCAGCCGGATCGCGCCCGCCCCCGGCCACGACGGCTGACATCCTCCGTCCGCACTTCGGGCCGTAGATCCATTGCAAGTGCAAGCCCCCGATGGCGGCGGGCAATGGATTCCCCATAGAGCGCAACGGCATCCGCGTCGAGCAGCAGCAGCAACCGATCATCCTCGATGGCAACCCGGCTGCGATCGAGCGGGCCGATGGCGCCGCCGCCAAGCCGTTGGCCGAGCCGAAGCGCCAGGCCCCAGAGCCGGGCCCGTTCGAGATCTGGCTCCGGAGCAAGCCGGACCAGCGTGGCGAGGCCGTCCGCGGGCCATGGGCCACCATTGAGAACCCAGAGTGCAACAGCCAGCATCGCCCGCCCGGCAGGATCGATTCCCATCCAGGTTGCGTGGAGCGCAACGTCGAGCCCGCGCTCGGCCCGCATATCCGGGTGCGCGCGCCACGCCACATCGGCCAGAAGCGCTGACGCGTGTCGCAAGCGTCGGTCGGCGGGCGTTTCGCCGACGAACAGGGGATCCGTCCACGCGAGCAGACGGTCGCCGAACGCAGCATTGGACCCGTCGGTGAACCGGCCGGAGCGATGCGCCTCGGCCCGGGCGGCCTCGATGAGTGGATCCTGCGCCTGCACTGAAGGGGGCAGCTCGTCAAACAACAGGCCCTCGCGAAGCCCGGTGGCGGAGGTTACGATATGGCTGCTGCCGAGGCGCCGCGTGACAGCCCGCAGCAGCACGGCCGCGCCGGGCAGCTGTGGCAGGCGAGAGCTGGAGAGATTCGGGATAGAACGCAGCTCGGCCGAATCGGCTGATGCCAGCATGCGCACCAGCCGCGCCGGAACGTCCGCCCCCATCACATACTGGTGAATCACCGGTAGCGGCCAGTCGTCCAGGTGCATGTGCAGCTGCGCAAGCGCCCGCCAGCTGCCGCCGACGGCGTAGAACGGCCGGCCACGTCCGGAATCCGCCCAGTCCACCCGTTCCAGCGCCTCGTCGATAAAGGCTCCGAGGGCACGCCGGTTGCGCCGCCTGACGGCATCGAGGCGCAGCGCACCGATGGGCAGCGAGATCCGGGCCCCGGGCTCGCCGCCGGCAATGTCCACGAGCTCCAGCGAGCCGCCGCCAAGATCGCCCATCACACCATCGGCATCCGGGATGCCGGCAAGGACGCCAAGCGCCGAGCCGCGCGCCTCCGTCTCGCCATCGATAACCTCCACCTCGAGCCCGGTTTCAGACAGTACCCGGGCACGAAACATCGGCCCGTTGGCCGCCTCACGCACGGCCGCGGTTGCAACTGCTCGGACGCGGTCAACCTCCATCGCCTCGGCCAGAAGCGAGAACCGGCGCAGGGCCTCGAGCGCGATCGCGACCGACTCCTCGGCCATATGACCATCTGCGCTCATGTTCCGGCCCAGCCCTGCCATCACCTTTTCGTTCAACAGGATATCGGGAACGCGCGCGAGCCCCTGATAGACGACGAGCCGGATGGAGTTGGAGCCGATATCGACGATGGCGCTGCGCTTGGCCGCCGTGGCACGCCCGCGATGGATGCGGGCAACCGGCATCAGGCTGGAACGCCGAGCGCGGCGCGCACTGCCCGACGAACAGCCGCGATTGCCTGAGGTGCAGCAGCGCCGTCCGGACCGCCGGCCTGCGCCATGTCGGGTCGCCCACCGCCACCCTGCCCGCCCAGCGCGGTGGCAGCGATCCGTACCAGATCAACCGCGGAAACCTCGCTGGCGAGATCGTCGGTCACACCCACGGCGACGCTCGCACGGCCTTCGTTCAGGGCCACGAACATGACCACGCCCGAACCAAGCCGGCCCTTGGCTTCGTCAATGAGGCCGCGCAGCGCTTTCGCCTCCACGCCATCCAGGGTCTGCGCAAGAAAGCCCGCTGTGCCCAGCCGCTCAATCTCCGGCCCCGCGCTTTGCGGGCCGGCGAGCGCCAGTGCGTGCCGCGCCTCGGCGAGTTCCCGTTCCAGCCGGCGGCGCTCGTCAACAAGTGAGCCGATGCGCCCCGGAACATCCTCGGGCCTTGTCTTGAGCGCTGACGCAGCCGCGATGAGCGCCTCCTCCCGCACGCGATAATGCTGGCGGGCCGCTTCGCCGGTCAGCGCTTCGATGCGGCGCACCCCCGCAGCGACCGCCGACTCCGAAACAATAACGAGCAGCGCGATATCGCCGGTAGCCGATACATGGGTGCCGCCGCACAGCTCGACCGAAAATGGCAAGCCCCCGGCGCCCGGGCGGCCCATGCCGAGCACCCGCACCTCCTCGCCATATTTCTCACCGAAAAGCGCCAGCGCTCCGGCCTCGATGGCGGCCTCGGGTGTCATAAGTCGGGTGGTCGCCGGGGTGTTGGCGCGGATTTCCGCGTTCACCAGTTCCTCTATCGCGGCGATCTCGGCAGGGGTCAGTGCCCTGGGATGCGAGAAGTCAAAGCGGAGCCGGCCAGGCGCCACCAGCGAGCCTTTCTGGGTGACGTGGCCGCCAAGCACCTTCCGCAGCGCCGCGTGGAGCAGGTGGGTCGCGCTATGCGCTCCGCGGATGGCGCTGCGCCGCTCCGCGTCGATCGCCAGCCGCACCGTGTCGCCCACCCGAACCTGCCCCTCCAGCACATGTGCCCGGTGGGCATGGAGCCGGCCCAGTGGCTTCTGGGTGTCGGCAACCTCGGCACAGAAGCCGCCGTCACCGGAAATCCGCCCAGTGTCGCCGATCTGGCCACCGGATTCGCCGTAGAAAGGGGTCTGGTTCACGAGGATGATGACCTCGTCGCCGGCGGTTGCGGACGCAGCCTCGGCGCCGTCCTTCACCAGTGCCAGAACCTCGCCCTCCGCCTCGGTCGTGGCATGGCCGATGAAATCGGTTGCGCCATAGCGGTCGGCGAGGTCGAACCACAGCGCCTCGTCGGCGCTCGCGCCGCTTCCGGCCCAGGCCGCGCGCGCGCGCGCTTTCTGCTCAGCCATGGCGACATCAAAGCCGGCACGGTCCAGCCCCAACCCCTGCGCCCGAAGCGCATCCTCCGTCAGGTCCAGCGGAAAACCGAAGGTGTCGTAGAGGCGAAAGGCGATGGCACCCGGAAGCGCAGCCCCCGGCGCAAGCTGCGCCACTTCCTCATCCAACAGGCGCAGCCCCTTTTCCAGCGTTTGCCGGAAGCGGCTTTCCTCAAGCTGTAACGTTTCGGAGATCAGCGCCTCCGCACGCACCAGTTCTGGAAACGCTGCGCCCATGGCCGAAACCAAGGTCGGCACCAGCCGGTGCATCAGTGGTTCCGGAGCTCCCAGAAGATGCGCGTGGCGCATAGCGCGACGCATGATGCGCCGCAGCACATAGCCACGGCCTTCGTTCGCTGGCAGCACACCGTCGGCGACAAGGAACGACGCCGCGCGCAGATGATCGGCGATCACCCGGTGCGATGCACGCGTTTGCGGCGCGTCGGTCTGGGTTGCGGTGAACTCACCCGAAGCCGCAATGAGAGTCCGGAAGATGTCCGTCTCGAAATTGTCGTGCGTGCCCTGCAGGACCGCAGCGATGCGCTCCAACCCCATGCCGGTATCGATGGATGGCTTGGGAAGCGGCACGCGCACCCCATCTGCATTCTGATCGAACTGCATGAACACCAGGTTCCAAATCTCGACGAAGCGGTCGCCGTCCTGGTCCGGACTTCCGGGCGGACCGCCTGGGAGATGGCTGCCATGATCCCAGAAGATTTCCGAGCAAGGGCCGCATGGGCCCGTCTCTCCCATGGACCAGAAATTGTCGGATGTGGCGATGCGCAGGATCCGCGCCTCTGGAAGACCCGAGATTCGGCGCCATAGCTCGAATGCCTCGTCGTCCGTGTGATAGACGGTAACGAGCATCCTTCCGGTATCGAGCTTCCACTCGCGGGCGAGCAAATCCCAGGCAAGCCGGATCGCCTCCTCCTTGAAATATGCGCCGAACGAGAAATTTCCCAGCATTTCGAAGAAGGTGTGGTGCCTCGCCGTGTAGCCCACATTGTCGAGATCGTTGTGTTTGCCACCGGCACGCACACATTTCTGGCTGGAGGCAGCCGTATTGTAAGACCGACTCTCGAGACCGGTAAACATGTTCTTAAACGGCACCATCCCGGCGTTCACGAACATGAGGGTTGGATCGTTCTGCGGCACCAGCGGCGCAGACGGCACCACCTCGTGCCCGGCTGCTGCGAAATGGCCAAGAAAGGCGCGCCTGATGTCGCCTGTCAGCATGAAGTGGCGGATCTGCAAATACCGGTCATTGCGGCTGCTTCCTTACGGGTGGGGGCAAGCCGCACGCAAGGCCGCACACCGCTGCGGCTGGGCTTGAACGTACAATCTGTCGCACCATATCCGACGTGTCGTTGGGGTGCCTCATGGGGCCCCGGCGGCGTTCCGGCTCATCCGAGCGGACCATTGCAACCCATTGCTTGAAGAGGATGGACCATGCGCACTGCATTCGACCTTACCCCCCTGCTCCGGTCTTCGATCGGTTTCGAGAATCTCAACCGGCTGATGGACCTTGCCACGCGCGCGACGGACGCGGACACGGCCTTCCCGCCCTACAACATCGAGAAGCTGGGCGAAGATCGCTATCGCATCACGATGGCTGTTGCCGGCTTTGGCAGCGACGAGCTCGACATCACCGTGCAGGAAAATGTCCTGCTGGTGAGCGGCAAGGCGGCCCCGGAAGCGGAAGGCGCCGAACGCCACTATCTGCATCGCGGCATCGCGAAGCGGAACTTCGAGCGTCGTTTCCAGCTCGCGGACGTCATCAAGGTGACCAACGCCTCGTTCGAGAACGGACTTCTGAACATCGACCTCGTGCGCGAGGTTCCCGAGCACAAGAAGCCCCGCAAGATCGACATCGGCGGCACCTCGGCACAAAGCGTCACCATCGACGGCGAAGAGGCCAAGGCCGCCTGACGATCCGGGATTGAGCCGCATGCAGGGGCCGCGGGCTTTCCGCGGCCCCTTTTTCGTCAGTAGAGGTAGCGCTCCTCGGCCACTTTGCCGTCTCTGACGGTGTAAAGCACGATCTCGTCCATCTGCATCCGCTCGCCTCCCTTGGGCGTGACATCGATCGCCATGCGCAGCGCAAACTGGTCTCCATTCACCCAGGGACCATCCACGCGGGTCTCGTGAACGTGGTGGTTGTCATACCACCATTTCGCCTTCTCGAGATTGGCAGCGCGCCCGTGCACCTCGGCAAAATCCCCGGGCATCGCTTCGTAGGTTGCAATATCCTCGTGCCAGAAGCGAATTGCCGCCTCGTCGAACCGGTCGGCCTTCAGCAGATTTGCAAAGGCCTCTGCAACTTCTCTGATCTCCATCTTCTCATCCTCCATCGCTCGCTTCATAGGTCATTGAGGCTACGCCCTCGTGCCGGGCCGGTCGATGGGGAAGCGGGATGAAGATCGAAGGCAGCTACCGGATCGAGGTGGAGCGGGACAATCTTGCGGTGTCGCGGACCGTCTCCGTGCCAGTGAAGGCGGAGGACAGCGAGATCGTCCTGGGCGTCGACCGCTTCGCGCTGACCGCCAACAACCTCACCTATGCTGTCCACGGCGCCGACTTCGGCTATTGGCGCGCCTATCCGGCAAGCGATGATGCGCACGGAGTGGTGCCCGTGTGGGGCTTCGCGACTGTGTTGCAGAGCGGCCATGCCGAGATCCGCGCCGGACAGCGATTCTGGGGATTTCTGCCGAGTGCGACTTACGCGCGCCTGCGGCCGACGCATGTGAGTGAGAGCGGCTTCAGCGACGTATCAGGAGCGCGCAGCGAGATGGCGCCCGTCTATACCCGCTTTCTTTCCGCCCGGGTGCCGGCACGCCCGGACGAGGAAGAACTGGCCTGTCTGTTCCAGCCTCTGTTCGCGACCGGATTCCTGATCGATGCTGCGCTCGGGAAGAGTCCGGACGTGCGCACGGTCATAATGACCAGCGCTTCATCAAAGACAGCCATGGCAGCCGCCTGGTCTCTCAGGCAGCGCGACGGGATTGAAGTCATTGGCCTTACCTCCAGCCGCAACCGGAGATTTGTCGAAGAGACGGGCTACTACCACCGGTCGCTTGCCTATTCGAACTTCGACGCCATCGCTTCCGAAGCTCCAGCCGCTCTGGTCGATTTCGCCGGCGATCGGCGGCTCGTTGGGTTGATCCATGCGCACATGCCGGACCTTCGCAAGAGTTTCATCGTGGGCGACACCCACTGGGATTCGGTGGAGAGCCCCGTGCAGCTTCCTGGGCCGGCGCAGGAGCTCTTTTTCGCGCCGACGGTCTGGGCCGAAACGGCGGAGGCAGAAGGGCCCGAGGCATTCGACGCGCGACTTGCCGAAGCGCGAGCACAGTTCCTGGCATCGACCCGTGGCTGGCTGACGATTGACCGGAGGGAGGGACCGACCGGCTGGCAGAGTGCCTTCGAAGCTATTCGCACAGGCCAGGCCAACCCTGCAGTCGGGACTATCATCATCCCCTGAGAGAGCCGCGGAGCCGCTGCTCCGCACGTATCAGCCGCGCTCGACCGGGCGCCGCTCCACTGTGAACCGCTTCAACTGCTCCAGCGGCTCTTCCCAGCCGGGCCGGGCGGCGGCCGCTGCCTGATAATCCTCATAGGCCGCACGAACGTTACCCAGCAACTCATTGGCAACGGCTCGGGAATAATAGGCCACTTCCGGCCGCATCGGGTTCAGTTGCAGGCCACGCGTGAGCGCGGCAACGGCTTCGCGATCCATTCCGCCCCGGTGCAGAAACGCGATCCCACGATTGACGTGCGCCTCCGCGAGTTGCGGCATGATCGTGAGCGCCATGTCATAGTCGGCGATGGCACGGTCGAGATCGCGCGCCTGCATGTGGATGATGCCGCGATTGACATGGGTGGCGGCGCGATCGCGGCGGCTCATTGCCTCTTCAAGCAGCGCGCGATTGCAGACCTCGATGCTCGAGCGGGTGTCACGCTTGAAGGTGGCAGCATCGAAACAGGCCTTGCCGAGCCCACCGCCGATTACCGTCACCGCCGCCGATGCAGGGCTGGCGGCCAGTGCGGCTGCAACGACAAGCGCCAGTTGCCGAAGCAAAAATGCGTTCATGGCTCCTTCCTCCGGCCCTCATTGTAGCACGGCCTCAACGCGTTTGAAGCAAAACCGGCGCGGCCGCCTGTCTCAGGCACGCCGCCGCGTCACATGCCCCATCTTGCGACCCGGTGCCGGTGCCGCCTTGCCGTAGAGGTGAAGCGCGACATGGGGGTCTGCCAGCAGCGCATGGGCGCCGACCGCCTCGTCCCCAAGCAGATTCTCCATTTCGAACGCTTCGCCCGTGAGCCTTGTGCTTCCCAGCGGCAGACCAGCGATCGCGCGCACATGCTGCTCGAACTGCGAGCATTCGGCGCCCTCGATCGTCCAGTGCCCGCTGTTGTGCACGCGAGGCGCCATTTCGTTGAAGACCGGCCCGGAATCGGTCGCGAAGAACTCGCAGGCAATCACACCCACATAGTCCAGCGCATCGAGCAGGCGGTCCACCATTCCGCGCGCATGGGCAACGTGCACAGGGGAAAGGCCAGGCGCCGGGGCGCGGCTGGTGCGCAGAATCCCGTGCTCGTGCCGGTTGGCAATCGCCGGCCAGGCCGCGTGGGTGCCATCGACACCCCGGGCAACAAGGATCGAGAACTCGCAGTCGAACGGCACAAGCCCTTCCAGGATCAGGTCGCGCCCGCCCAGATGGTGCAGCGCGGCAAGCGCCTCATCGGGTGAGCTGATCCGAACCTGCCCCTTGCCGTCATAGCCGAGGCGTCGGGTCTTCAGGATTGCCGGAAACCCGATGACGGTCATTGCCGCCTCCAGTGACAGCACATCGTCCACTGCCTGCCAGCGCGCGGTCCGGCCGCCCAGGCTCTCGACAAAGGCCTTCTCGGCAACCCGATCCTGCGCAACTTCGAGAGCGGCTGCACCCGGGCGCACCGGCACATGGCGAAGCACCTCACGCACAGCGGCGACGGGCACATTCTCGAACTCGTAGGTCACTACGTCGACCAAGCGGGCGAACGACGCAAGCGCCCGTTCGTCATCGAATGCGCCCAGCGTCGTTCGCGCTGACACCTGCGCCGCTGGACAATCCGCCTCATCGGAAAAGACATGAACCTTGTAGCCGAGCGGCGCAGCGGCAAGCGCAAGCATTCGGCCAAGCTGGCCGCCGCCAAGGATGCCGATCCAGGCAGTCGGCGGCAGGCTCATCCGTTCGGAGCGTCAGGCACCCGATCGGTCCGCGCCTGCCGCCACGCCGCAAGCCGGGCCCGGAGAGACGGATCGTTCGTTGCCAGCATGGCTGCCGCCAGCAACGCCGCGTTCACCGCGCCGGCCTGGCCGATCGCAAGCGTTCCAACCGGCACGCCGGCCGGCATCTGTACGATGGACAGAAGGGAATCGAGGCCTGACAGCGCCTCGGACCGGACTGGCACGCCGAGCACGGGCACCAGCGTCATGGCTGCCAACATGCCCGGCAGATGCGCGGCGCCACCTGCCCCGGCGATGATGCAGCGCAGGCCACGCTCCTCCGCGCCTTCCGCAAAGCCAACCAGCCGCTTTGGCGTGCGATGCGCCGAGACCACCCGGCACTCGTGCGAAACATCAAGGTCCGCAAGCGTGCTGGAAGCGTGACGCATCGTCTCCCAATCGGAAGTGCTGCCCATCACCACGCTTACCAACGGCCCGGCGCTCACCCCGCAAATTCTCCCTTATCCCCAGAAAGCGCGCGGACTAGAGCGGCCCGGCGCAAAAGAAAAGCTCAGGCAGCATCATCGAGGAAGCGGCGCGAACGCGCGACGAGGTTCGCGTCCAGATCATAAATGATTGGGCGCCCCGTGGGGATCTCGAAGTGGAGAATATCGGCGTCAGAGATGCCCGAAATATGCTTTACCAAGGCGCGCAGGCTGTTGCCGTGGGCGGATACGAGCACACGCTCGTTGCGCCGCAGCGCAGGCGCGACCCGTTCCTCCCAGCAGGGCAGTACGCGGCCGATCGTGTCTTTCAGACTTTCCGTGTGCGGCACTTGCACGCCGGCATAGCGGCGGTCATTCGATACATCATAAGCGCTCCCGGGCTCCATCGGCGGGGGCGGCACATCGAACGAACGGCGCCATATCTTGACCTGTTCGTCGCCATGCCGGGCCGCGGTCTCTGCCTTGTTAAGCCCTGTCAGTCCGTCTCCACTGGAAGCCACAGTCGATCCATTTCCTCGAGCGCAAGATGGAGCGTTTTGATGGCGCGCCGCTGCACGGAGGTGAAGCATCGATCGAAGTCAAGGCCGGCTGCAGCCAGAGCCTGGCCGGCAGCAACAGCTTCCGCTGCGCCCTTCTCGGTGATGTCGACGTCCCACCAGCCAGTGAAGCGGTTGTCGAGGTTCCACTGGCTCTGGCCGTGGCGCAGCAAAACAAGCGTCGGCATTGGATCCTTTCGAGGTAGGGATGGGTTTCAGCGGAGGTCGTCGAGAAGATCATCGAGTGCGGCAAGGCATGCGCGGGCCAGATGCTTCGAGCGGTCGGGCGACCAGCCGGTCGTGGGTGTTTGCAGTTCGGCTGAGTCCTTGAACGGCATTTCGAGCGTCGCTGCAACGGCGCGGAAACGTTCCGCGATCTGGTTGGTGGCCATCGAAAGATTTGCCTTGCCGGCGCCCGGAACCGGATAGCCGACCCGGGTCTGGAAATCCGGGGCGTGGAGCAACAGCCGCGCCTTGTATTGCTCCAGCAGGCCGAGGAGGTGTGGAGTCGCTGAGGGAATGCCCTCAAATCCTGCAATGAAGGCATGCGGCAGCGCTTCGTCGCCGTGCACGTCGAGCGCGAAGTCAACCCCGGTTGCATCCATGGCATTGCGCGCCGCCAGCACCTCGGGCGAGCGGTCTGGCTTTGGGTCGTGCCACTCGCGATTGAGGTTCGCGCCGGCTGCATTGGTGCGCAGAAAGCCGCGACTGGACCCATCGGGGTTCATGTTCGGGATCAGGTGAAGCGTGGCCCGAGCGCGAAGCCGCTGCCCGAACGGCCACGACGGATCTATTAGCGCTTCGAGCGCGCCCTCCATCCACCATTCGGCCATCGTCTCGCCCGGGTGCTGCCGCGCGGTGAACCAGCACTGCAGCGGGCCTTCGCCAATCGTGAGGCAGTCGATCGGCTGGCCATCGAGCGAAGCGCCGAGAACGCGATGCACCACGCCTGGAGACAGCGCCATGCGGGCAACCAGGTCGTGGTGCCGCTCCATCGAGTAGGGCACGAAATAGGCAAGCCAGACGCTGTCGCCCTGCGGCGCAAGGTTGATGGTGAGCGTGCCGCCTTCTTCCGTCTTGCTGAATTGCGATTCCGCCGTTCGCCAGTTGTGCCGGTCTTCGCTCACCCGTGCGGCATACCCTGGCCATCCGCCCGGATAGGCGCTGTCGTTCAACCCGACGATCCGCACCACCAGCGGCAGACCGCGCACATGCGACAGGCGGACATGGAACCATTGCCGGAATTGTCCGCCTGCATCGTCTTCGAGGGAGAAAGTGACCGTTGCCGGTGACTCGATGCGCAGCAACCGGCCATTGCCGGAATCGAACGCGGAGCAAAAGACGATGGGTGGGGCAGACATTGGCAGCTCCGACTAGGGCGGGGGGGCGAGACGTCAGAGCCGAACGCGGCGAGTCTGCCCGGACGGGCCCGGAAACTCCGACAGCAGGGCTGCCGCCAGCTTGCGGTCAAGGTCGACGGCGCCAGATGCACCCGCACCGGGGACGGCGGATGCCTCAGCCCGTCCTTCCCACAGCACGAGCCCATCGGCCCGACGACGCAACTGCAACTCCATGGTGGCATCCAGAAGTTGCTGCCGCTGCTGTCCTCCGACGTCGAAGCCGGTCGAGACGCCGACGCCCACGCCGCTGCGGCGACCGCCGGTTCCGCCACCGATCCCCACGCCGATGCGGACTGGTGATTCTCGCGCAGCGCCCTCGCGTGCGGCGCTCGACACCCGCAGCTGCGCCAGAAGGTCGGCGCGCTCCGGCGATGCCGGGGGAAAGCCGAGCCGATTCAATTCGGCCGCCACGGCCTCGGCCTGAGTGCGGAACTGAAGGCTGTCACCATCGGCAGCTTTTGCCGGCACGACCGCAACGGTCTGGCCCGACGGTGGCGGCGAGACATGAAAACGCGTCACCTGGGCTTCGAAGGGCGCGCTGGTAGCACAGGCACCAAGAAGAACCAGCAACAGAAGGGAGAGTAAGCGTGACATGGCGCGGCCGCTTGCCTAGCCCCGCCGGCGCGGGGCAGCAAGGGCGACCCCGCCATCCCTGCCACTCCCAGCGTTGACTTGGCGGGGTCACGCCCCTATCTGCCCGCGCTCACACTCCAGCTTCGAGCAGAATCATGAAGATCCGTAACAGCCTGAAGTCGCTGAAAGGGCGGCACCGCGAAAATCGTGTGATCCGCCGCCGCGGACGGACTTACGTCATCAACAAGACGAACCGGCGGTTCAAGGCTCGCCAGGGCTGAGGCTGCGCGCCACGACAGCGCTTAAGCGCCGAGCCCGTCTATGCCCCGTCCACGCGCCGCTGTGTGGGACGTCGGTCATGTGCTCTATGATTGGGACCCAAAATACCTCTACCAGAAGCTGATTCCCGATCCTGAACGGCTCGACTGGTTTCTTGACCATGTGGTAACCAAGCGTTGGCATTTTCAACATGATGCCGGCCGGCAACTGGCCGACACGGTGCCAGAACTTGTTGCCGAACATCCGTCAGAAAGGCATTTGATCGAACTCTACGGCCCGCGCTGGCTGGAGACGATCCCCGGCCCGGTTCCGGGCACCCACGAGATTGTGCTGGAGCTTGCCGACGCCGGCGTACCGCTGTTCGGGATCACCAACTTCGGGGCGGAGTTCTGGTCCATGTTCCGCCCCACCGCTGCGCTCTTCGACCTCTTTGAAGATGTCATCGTCTCGGGAGAAGAGAAGATGATGAAGCCCGACCCGGCCATCTGGGCGCTCGCTGAACGGCGCTTCGGGCTTCAACCGTCCGAAATCTTCTTCATCGACGACAATCCGGCAAACATTGCCGGCGCCAGGGCGGCCGGATGGCACGCGCACCGATTTCTCGGTGCCGACGCGGCACGTGCGGCGCTTGTCTTGGCGGGACTGCTGCCGAGAGGGGGCTGATCAGCCCGCAGTCTCGCCCGTCCGTGGCAACACCTGTCGCCACGCCGTCACTGCGACGCTCGCGAACAGCCCGGCCCGCGCATAAGGATCGTCTGCGGCAAAAGCGACAGCCGCGCGATAGTCTGGGAAGTTCATCAACAGCATCGAGCCGATCGGCTGGCCATGCTCATCCAGCAGCGGGCCGGCCACGACCACCTGCTCCAGCCGGGACTCGATATAGGCCAGATGGTCCGCGCGCGTGCGGGTTCGAAGCTCCTGCTGCATGGGCTTGTCGATACAGTGGATGGCAAAGGTCGGCACGGCATGAACCGTGGCAGGTCGTTTGGCCCCGGTCCAGATGCTGGCATGCATTCGGCACATCTGTTGGCAACAAACTCCGTGAATGCGCCAGGAACGGTTCCTTGACCTTCCGCCTGCTATTGGCTAGGCGCCCGCCTCTGCGCGGCACGCCGAACGGCTTGGCCGCACGTCTGCTACACCGCATGTCTTGAGGATTTTGATCATGTCGCGCGTCTGCGAACTCACCGGAAAGGGCCGTCAGGTCGGCCACAATGTGAGCCACGCCAACAACAAGACCAAGAGAACCTATCTGCCAAACCTGCAGAATGTCACGCTGATGTCGGAATCGCTTGGCCGTAGTGTCCGCCTTCGCGTCTCGACGCACGGCCTGCGTTCGGTGGAGCATGTCGGCGGCCTCGACGCGTGGCTCCTGAAGACGCGTGACGAGCAGTTGAGCCTGAAGGCCCGCCGGCTGAAGCGGGAAATCGCCAAGAAGCAGACCGAGGCGCAAGCCGCCTGAGGCTGTCATCAAGGCAACAGTTCGAACTTCAGAAGCAGGGTCCGCTGCAGCGGATTGAAGTTGTCATCGCTCGCCAGATAGAGAAACAGCCGGTCCCCATCATGGCGGACGGCAATCCCTTCCATATTGTCAACCGCAAGCGGCGGCATGAAGCGGGCAATCTCCGTCACCTCGAGAACCGTGCCCGGTATCGGTGAGGTGTCAGGCCGAAGCTCGGCAACGATTGCCGACACGCCTTCAAGCGGGGTGAAGCGCCGATAGAGGATCAGCTGGCGATCAGACCCTGGAACCGCGTCCATCCCGGTTGCCTGGAAGCCGCTTGGCGGCCTGTGGGCGAGCGGCCTCTCGGTGCCGGTGGTCGGCGACCAGAGGAAGGCGTCCATCGTCCCGTCACCGGCTTGTGCCTGCTCAGCCAGCACCAGCAGGTCGCGGCCTACCAGCGAAACGGCTTCCGCGCCTCCGTTGCGTGGCCAGCCCCGCATGGCCTGTGGGCGCGAGACGTCGCTCGCGGCGGCTGCCAGGCTTTCCGGCGCGCAGGCCGAGAGTCCCTCATATCGTTGCACGCGATGGTCCTGTTCGAACCAGACGAAGACCGTGTCCTCCTTCCGGGCGAGCGCCTCTGCATCCGCCTGTGCCTTGCTGGCGGCTGGCCGGCCCCGCTCGTCGCGAATCGGCGCTATCCAGGCTGCGGTGATCCCCGTGAGGCGATCGGCTTCCTCGCTTGGTTCAAGAGCGATCCAGGCGCCGGTATCGGTGGCGGCCAGAATCCGGCCGCATGCCTCTTCCCAGAGAAGTGCCGAGATGCCGCCGAATCGCCGGTCCCGTGAGCGGAGCTCCAGCCCGCCACGATAGACAAGACGGCCGATCCGCTCGCGAGCTGGATTCTTGAGATCCATGGGAATGGAGTTCGTGGTGATGGCAAGCGGTTCCACCACCCCCTGATGCAGCGGCGGTCCCGCCGCATAAAGGGCAGCCGCGGCGCCCACGGCGAGACCAGCGAGAGACCCGAGAATCTGCAGCACCATATGGCCAGCTAGCACGGGCTGGCGGCATTTGGGGACATTCCATCGCACATGTCTCGCAGGTGAATCGGGCTTTCAGCCGGATTTCATGCGCTGTGACGGACCATGCTGTCACGGCCGCAGGTTCACTGGCCGCGAAAAGGAGATGGAGATGTCGACACCCAGATCGGGAATCGCCCTTGCGCCGCTGGTGGCTGCCGCCGGCATGCTTGCCCTTGCTGCCCCTGCCGCAGCATCGCCGCCGCCATGGGCGCCTGCACACGGTTGGCGCGCCCAGCAGCCCGTCGCCGTCGTGGTGCCCCAGCCGGTCTACGCAGATCCGCGCTTCACGCAGGTTCGCGGGAGCGACCGGCGCAGCCAGCAGCGGGCCGCACGGAGGGCCTATGAGCAGGGTTATCGCGACGCCCTGCGCCAGCAGCAGCGCTTTGGAACCCAGCCCGCCTATTATGATCCGTGGAGCCAGGCGCGGCCGCTCAATCGGCGCGATGTCGTCTGGCAGGGTCGCGATGGACGCACCTACTGCCGCCGCAACGACGGGACGACGGGCGTCGTCGTGGGCGCCATCGCCGGAGGCACGCTCGGCAACGTGATTGCCGGCGACGGGCAGCGCCGCCTCGGCTCCATCCTCGGCGGTTCCATCGGCGCCATCATCGGTCGGGAACTCGATCGCGGCAATGTGCGCTGCTATTGAACGGGCTCAGGCATCGGTGGCGCGGAACCGGGCTACATAGAAGCCATCCGCGCCACCCTTGCTTGGCCATATGCCTGGAAGCGTGCGCACGCCGCCGAGACGGTCGGGCACAATGCCTTCCGGAAGTTCGCCGGCGCGGACCGCATCCGGGACCAGCGCCGAAAGGCCGAGAAACCGCTCGACCTGTCCTTCGCCTTCGTCGGGTTCCAGAGAGCAGACCGCGTAGACCAGGCGCCCACCCGGCTTGAGCCAACCGGCGGCGCGGACGATCAGCGCCTGCTGGAAGGCAAGCAGCGACTCAATCTCTCCCGACCTCCGCAGGTGCAGCACATCGGGGTGGCGCCGGAAAGTCCCGGTTGCCGAACAGGGTGTGTCCACGAGGATCGCGTCGAAGGGAGCATCCGGCACCCAGTCGAGCAGATCAGCCACAATCGGCTCCGCCACCAGCGCGGTCCGCCGGAGATTGGCATTGAGGCGCTGCATCCGCGCCGCGCTGATGTCGACAGACGTTACACGCGCACCCCTGCTGGCAAGCTGCATTGTCTTGCCGCCGGGGGCGGCACAGGCATCGAGCACCGACAATCCGTTGACGTCGCCGAGCAGACGGGCAGGCAGCTGGGCTGCAGCATCCTGCACCCACCAGGCGCCGTCTTCGAAACCGGCGAGTTTGGTGACATCATGGGACCCATCGAGCCGGATGTGGCCAGGAAACAGCGACGTGGCACCAAGGCGCTCGACCCAGAGCGCTGTTGCCCCCGGGTCACGAAGCGCGAGATCCACGGGTGGCACCTCCGACAATGCCGCGCGCGCGTGCTCCAGCATCTCGGTGCCCCATGCGTCTTCCCAGCGTGAAGCCCACGGCTCCGGGAGTGTCGGCCGCTCCGGCAAGCCTGCCCGTTCCCGAAGAAGCCGCGACAGCACCCCATGGACCAGCCGCCGGGGGCCTCGCTCCACCAGCGGCAGGGCGGTCGCAATCATCGCGTGGGGCGGAGTGCCAAGGCGGAGATGGCCAGCCAGTGCCACTCGAAGCACCTGCCGTGCACGCGAGTCGGCAGGGAGGGGGCGCAGGCAGGCGGAATCGATCAGCCGGTCAAGATCAACAAGGAAACGCAGGGCCTGCCCTGCAAGGGCCCTGGCAAGCGCACGGTCCGGCCCGCGGTCAAGGTCGCGGCAGGCCCGATCGAAGGCGAGATCCAGCGGTCGTCCAAGCACGGTCACCGCGTGGAGGAGCGAAACCGCTGCCCGTCGGGCGGCGACGCCGGCCGCCTCCTGCCCCCCCAGAGGCGCTGGCAACAAGCCCCTAGCCTCTCCGGTTCGGATCGAGTGCGCTCACGCGGCGCTGCTGCGACCATGGCTCGGCAGCTCCGATGGCGCCGGGCAGCGGGCCCATGCTCTCGGCAATCGCCTGAAGCGCCGCGATCCGGTTCTCCGGATTGGGGTGGGTGGAGAAAAGATTGTCCTTCGCGCCACCACCGAAGGGCTTCACGATGTAGAGTGACGCAGCGGCCGGGTTCCGCTCGGCAACAGGATTGGGAATCCTTTTCGCGCTGCTGGAGAGCTTGGCCAGCGCATTGGCAAGCGCATCCGGCTTGCCGCTGATCTCCGCGCCAACGGCATCGGCCCCATATTCGCGCGTTCTGCTGATCGCCATCTGCACCAGCGCAGCAGCAATCGGTGCAACGATCATGGCCAGGATGGCCGTAATCGGCCCCGGGCCACCCCCCTGGCTGCGATTGGCGCTGAACAGCCAGAAGAAGTTGGCCAGCATCGAAATCGCACCGGCAAGCGTCGCCGTGATTGTCATCACCAACGTGTCGCGGTTCTTGATGTGCGCAAGCTCGTGCGCCATCACGCCGGCAATCTCGTCACGGTCAAGTAGCTGCAAAAGCCCGCTGGTGGCCGCCACGGCGGCGTTATTCGGGTTGCGGCCGGTGGCAAAGGCATTGGGCTGCTGCTGCTCGACAATATAGACCTTCGGCATCGGCAGCTCGGCGCGCTTGGCGAGTTCGGCAACCATCCTGTGCAGTGGATGATCTTCCCCGACCTCCTTTGCATTGTGCATCTTCAGCACCAGCTTGTCGGAGTTCCAATAGGCGAAAACGTTCATCGCTGCTGCGATAAGGAAAGCGATCAACGCGCCCTGCTGGCCACCGAGGAGAAAGCCGAAGCCCATGAAGAGCGCCACCATGGCGGCCATGAGCATGAAGGTCTTTACCTGGTTCATGTGCCTAATGTGGATGCCTCAGGTCGGATTTCAACGCTTTGTGTCCCCGCCGAGAAAACGGCCGATGCGCTGAAAATAGCTCTCCGGAAAGAGCCGGGTAACGGTGTCGATGGCACGGGCATCCCTGCCAATCAGGATCCGGTGACGGCCCTGCTCCATGCCGCGGATGATGGTCTCCGCCGCGTCCTCCGGGCTGGTGATGGCTGCCTTTTCAAACTCCTCGGCGGAATCGAGCGCCGTATCGGTCGATGGCATATGGGCGATGATCTTGGCGTTGCGCGCCACATTCGTTCTGATGCCGCCGGGATGCACGCGGATCACACGGATGCCGGGATCGGTCTCCGCCAACTCGATGTGGAGCGCCTCGGTGAAGCCGCGAACCGCGAACTTCGAGGCGTTGTAGGCACTCTGGGTCGGATAGCCCATCATCCCGAAGACGGAGGAGATGTTGACGATCCATCCGCTCCCCTGCGCGCGCAGATAGGGGAGTGCAAGGCGCGTGCCTTCCACCACAGCATCGAAGTTGACCGCCATGACACGCTGAAAATCCTCGCGCGGGCAGTCAGCAAATGGGGCGACAACTGAAAGGCCGGCGTTGTTGATGATGCCGTCCAGCCGTCCAAACTGTGCCACCGCGCCTTCAATCCACTTCCCGAGCGCTGTTGTATCCGTCACGTCGAATGCTTGCCTGCTGTGGCGATAATTGCCGAGGAGGCCCGAGCTTTCGGAGAGACCAGCCTCGTCCTTGTCGGACATGACGACAGTGGCCCCGCGGCGCGCAAGCCCGAGGCTGAGCGCGCGTCCGATGCCGCTACCGGCGCCGGTCAGTGCAATCACCTTCTGCTGCAGCGACAGCATCCCGCGCTCTCCCCATTGCAGGCAGCGCTTGCCGGCGCCATCTGCCTTCAGAAGGGATTAGGATGATGGATCGGGAAACGAAACCGCAAAAACCGGAGGGTAGCGATGCAGAAGGCACGAAGACGCCGCTCCAACCATCTCCAGGGGAAGTCGGGGGCCGGGAGGGACCTGAGCCAACCCGCTATGGCGACTGGGAAGTCGGCGGTATCTGCACTGACTTCTGACGTTGGCGCCAGCCTCTAGACGCCCCGCAGGCTGCGAAACGGGTTGGGCCGGTCGGACCGGGCCAGTTCGGCCGCCTCCTCCTCGCTGATGAGATAGCGCCGCGTCTCCGAAAGGGACGCGTCGGGCGCCCGGGCATAGGGGTCGATTGCAAGGAACAGCGTCTGCGCGACGGCCTCACCGAGGTCGGCTTTCCCATCCTCCAGTGGCAGTTCGTCGAGCGCATCCTCCACCAGCTCGATCTCGGCTTCAGCCGGGCCAGCGGTTGGCCGGAAGGCCAGTTCAATGGGCGCTTCCACGGCAAGCGGCATTGGGGCTCCCGAGACCGCACAGCCTTGGACAACCGCGGCCAGGATGTGTCCATGTACATGCAGGCCGTCAGCCGTCCGGTGCGTTTCGACGCGCGCTTCCAGCCGGTCAATCGCGATCAGGCCGAAACGCTTGGCGAGCGCCGTGCGTTCCGCCTCGTTCGCAACCAGAAGGTCTGCCTGCCCCCGTGCCGGCACGAGATGACGAAAAACGAGGCGACTGAACTCGGGTGGCGCCATCAGAAGCGACCCTCCTTCAGCGCCGAGAGCTCCGCCCCGCCGATGCGCAGCCAGAGCGCCTGGACATCCTCGGCAAGAGCCCGAAGCGTATCCGGCACACAGGCCGACGGCTCCCGCCGATAGATGTTGCGAGCCAGAGCCGCTTCGAGTTGGCCGGCTGCCGCGTCTGGAGCAAGCGCGGCCCGATACGCACCAAGACGCCCGCCCAGCGCGCCGACCATGTTCCCCACATGCTTGCCCACCACGAGATCGCCAACGCCGATCTCGCGCAGAGACCCGTCCATGTCCTCGACAAACCGCTCGGTCAGCCACACGCCTTCCTGGCGAAGGCCTTCATGCTCAAAACGCAGCATCACGAGCGCGCTCACCAGCGCCACCATGTCGAATCGGCCGTCGATCGTGTCGGGAACGTCGTGCCGGAGGTACCATTCCGGATTGCGCGCCTCGGCGACGATGGCATCCCACAGGCGCATGAAGGGCGGCTCGACAGACGCGGAACGGCGGCGAAACAGGTTCATTGGCGGATGCTCCGGATGGCCGGCGGGCGGACAGACCTTGTCACACCCGGCATCGAGGGAATATGCGCAACGGCCACGGCGCGTGCAACCGGGGGCGTTGCCTCATGCGCAAGCTGACCGGAGTACAGGAATCCCGATGACGCGATCTGCCCGCCCTGCCCTTCTCGCCGCTGCCGCGCTGGCGCTCATGCTTGGGCCCGGCTGCGCGCGCACGCCAAATCTCCACGGCTATATCGTGGACGAAGAGTTGATCTCCGCTGTCCAGCCGGGCGTTGACAACAAGCAGTCCGTGCAGCGCGCGCTCGGCCGGCCCACGATGCAATCGCAGTGGAACGACAGCCGCTGGTACTATGTGTCGCGGCAGACCGGTCAGCGGGCGTTCCTGAGGCCCATTCCAACCGCGCAGTCCATTCTGATCGTGAACTTCGACGAAGAGGGCAATGTGACCTCGGTGGAGCGGCGCGGGCTGGAACAAGTGGTGGACATCACCCCCAACTCCGACCGCACGCCCACGCTCGGCCGCGAAGCTGGTCTTCTGGAGGACCTGTTCGGCAACATCGGCCAGGTCGGCACGGGCATGGGACCTGGCGGACCGCAATAGCAACCCGCCCGACACCCGTTCTCCGGGTTGCCCCGGTCAGTTCGCGGCGAGCGCAGCGAGCAGCAGCAGGGCCACGATGTTCGAGATCTTGATGAGCGGATTGACTGCCGGGCCGACCGTGTCCTTGTAAGGATCGCCCACCGTGTCGCCTGTCACAGCTGCCTTGTGGGCCTCTGAACCTTTCCCGCCATAGTTGCCGTCCTCGATGAACTTCTTGGCATTGTCCCATGCGCCGCCGCCCGAGGTCATGGAGATGGCCACGAACAGGCCACCAACAATGACGCCGAGAAGCATGGCGCCGAGCGCTGCAAAGGCCTGCTCCCTGCCTGCGGCAACATCGATGAAAAGGAACAGCAGAAGCGGCACCACGATGGGCAGCATCGAGGGCAGGATCATCTCACGAATGGCCGCCTTGGTTACAAGGTCCACCGTCCGGCCATAGTCCGGCTTGGAGGTTCCCGCCATGATGCCGGGATTGTTGCGGAACTGCTCGCGCACCTCCTCAACCACGGCCCCGGCAGCACGCCCCACCGAAGTCATGCCCAGTGCGCCGAAGAGATAGGGCAGCAGGCCACCAACAAACAGGCCAACCAGCACATAGGGGCTGGAGATGGTGAAATCGATCACGAGGTCGCCGAAGAACTTCTCGATGTCGGTGGTGTAGGCACCCAGAAGCACCAGTGCCGCGAGACCGGCCGAACCGATGGCATAGCCCTTGGTGACGGCCTTGGTGGTGTTGCCCACGGCATCGAGTGCGTCGGTCCGCTCCCGTACCTCGGATTCCAGCCCCGCCATCTCGGCAATCCCGCCCGCATTGTCGGTGACGGGGCCATAGGCGTCGAGGGCGACAACCATGCCGGCAAGCGCCAGCATCGACGTGGCAGCGTAGCCGATGCCGATGATGCCGGCGAGATTGTAGGAGACGAGAACGCCGATGCAGATGACAAGGGTCGGAAGCGCGGTTGCCTCCATGCCGACGGCCAGGCCCTGGATGATGTTGGTGGCATGGCCGGTCTGCGACGCACGCGCGATCGACCGGACGGGACGATACTGGGTTCCTGTATAATATTCCGTGATCCAGACCATGAGGCCGGTCACGACCAGCCCAACGAGCATGGAAAGGAACAGGTCCATGGCGGAGAAAGAGGTGCCGCCAACAACACCAAGCTCGGCCTGCATGTCGGGGAAGATCAGGCGGGTGGCCACAAGAAGGGCCGGCACGGAGAGCAACACGGTGCCCACAAAGCCCTTGTAGAGCGCGCCCATGATGTTGGTGCCGCCTCCGAGCCGAACGAACCAGGTGCCGATGATCGAGGTGATGATGCACACACCACCGACCAGAAGCGGCAGCGCCATCAGCGCGGGCAGGTTCGGGCCACCGATCAGGAGGGCCGTCAGCACCATCGTTGCGCCGACCGTTACCACATAGGTCTCGAACAGGTCTGCCGCCATTCCGGCGCAATC